>NZ_LFRG01000002.1:0-139306 GCF_001573875.1 Clostridium sp. ATCC 25772 | reverse complement strand
GTTGCAAATTCTCCTATTGAGTAGTATTTCATACTTTATCACCTCAATTAAATTATACAACTATATCTATAAAATAACAATATTTTTTTATACATATTTATAGGTTTACTTTAACAGTTATTCACCTCTACGCATTCTTGGATCTATAATAAGATAACATATATCTGCCAGCAAATTACCTATAAGAACCATTATTGATGTTAACATAGTCATAGCCATAATCATTGGATAATCTAACGCTTGAATAGAATTTACACCAAGTCTTCCCATTCCTGGCCATCCAAAAACTGTTTCAGTTATAAAAGCACCAGATACTAGTGACGGTAAGCTCATACCTAGTATTGTTACTATTGGTAAAAGAGAGTTTTTCATAACATGTTTAAATAAAACTTTATTACGTGGCAATCCTTTTGCCATAGCAGTAGTTATATAATCCTCTTTAAGTTGACCTATTGTACTAGATTTTACATATTTAGTTAAAACTGCTGTACTTGAAAAGCTAAGAACAACAGTAGGAAGTATTCCATGTTTTATTATGTCCCATGCAGATTCTATACCAATAGTCCTCATCCCAACACTTGGTAACCACCTAAGCTTTAAAGAAAATATAGTTATTAATATCATAGAAAACCAAAAGCTTGGTATTGATATAGCAATATAACTTAAAAAATTTACTATATTATCTAATAACTTATTTTTATGTAATGCTGTATATAATCCTAATGGAATAGATATTGTTACCGATAAAACAAGTGATGCCCCCATAAGACCTAATGTTGGCAATATCCTTGAGCCAATTTCGCTAATTACTGGTTGTTTTGTTATTAATGAATATCCTAAATCTCCATTTAATGTTGTTTTAAGCCAAGAAAGGTATCTTATCATCACCGGTTGATCTAGTCCTAAACTTGCTCTTATTAAATCAGCTTGTTCTTTTGACATTCTAGCTGTTATAAAACCTTGCGCTGGGTCACCAGGTGCTAAGTTCATAAGCATAAATGATATAAAAGATATAAAAAACAACATAGGTATTGCTTGAGTAATTCTTTTTAAAATTTTTTTCTTCAAAAACTTCACTTCCTCACTAAAAAAAGGCTCAAAAACCTAATGTATCATATAAAAAGGTAAATGAGCCTAGTTTATTATTTTATTCTTGTTTCATATAAATTTTTGATAAATCTTCAAACATATATATAGGAACTAATTTAGCTTCTTCAATTCCACCAAACTTAGCATCTACCCCTATTAAAGACTTGTAATATTCAATAGGATAAACAACTGCATCTTCTGCTAGTGTCTTTTGAATTTTTATATATATTTCTTTTCTTTTAGCTTCATCGACTTCTTTTGCACCTTGTTTCCATAATTCATCTAATTCTTTGTTTTCATATAGTTGAGCATTCATCTCTCCATCTGAAGTAAATGCACTTGAATAGCCATCTGGGTCATTTCCCATAACATATCCATTATAAATTATGTCATAATCTCTTTCTACTTCACCAAACATTTTAGCAAAGAATGTATTTTTATCAAGTTTTTGAGGGTCAATTTCTATTCCTATAGCTTCTAATTGTTGTTTAACCATCATAACTAAATTGTCATCACCCTCTATATATTGAAAATTAATTTTTATTTTATCTGCTCCAGCACTTTTCATAAGTTCTTTAGCTTTTTCTATATTATTATCATACTTTTCAACGTCGTCACTATAATATTTAGTATCTGGTGTTAAAATTGAGTATGCCTTTTGAGTATTATCTAAATTTTTAAATATAGTTTTCAATAATTCTTCTTTATTTAATGCATAGCATATAGCTTGTCTTACTTCTTTTTTCTTTAAATTTTCATTTTTCTCATTAAATACCAAGTAATTTAGCATACCTTCTTCAAATTTAAAAGTATTAAATTTAGAATCTTGAGAAAATTTTTCATATCTTTCTTCTGTTAAATAAGATGCTGAAATTTCACCATTTTCAAAAGCAACTCTAGATGTATTAGCGTCTGGTATTATTCTATAAACTACACTATCTAAATGTGGTTTTCCACTATAATAGTCATCAAATCTTTCTAATGTAACCATTTCTCCTTTTTTCCACTCTTTAAATTTAAATGGACCAGAACCAATTGGATTATTATTTTTTTCTGATTTTGCTAAATCTGCTTCCCCTTCAAATACATGTTTTGGAATTATTTTCAAAGAACCTATTCCTGCATCAAATGGTGCATACGGTTGAGGTAACTTAAATTCAACTGTTAAATCATCAACCTTTTTCATTTCAACTTCCTTACCATCTACTATAAAAACTTCTCTATCTTCTATTCCTTGTTTTTCATCTTTAGCAACATTAACAGTATATATTAAATCTTCTGCTGTTATTTTTTCTCCATCATGCCATTTTAAATTGTCTTTTAATTTTATCTTATATGTAAGTTTATCTTCTGATACTTCCATAGAATCTGCTAGATAATATTTTGTTTCATCCTTATCTATTACAAATAATGGATCAAATAGTGCTCTATTTATAGTAAACGTTACCCTGTTTTGTTGAAAAAATGGATTTAAAGATGTTGGATCAGTAGATGATGAAAATATCATTGTTCCTCCATCTTTTATTTGTGTTTGTTCTGTTTTTGCTGAATCCCCTTTTGTGTTAACTGAATTTTTATTGCCACAGCCTACAAGCCCTAATGTTAAAAAAGCTGATAATGCAAAACATAAAAATCTTTTGCTCTTCATAAAAATCTCCCCTTATTTAACTTATTTTGTAAATAGTCTTAATAGAGAATAGCACAGAATTTGAGCATTTGTAACAATTATGTAAATTTATTATAATTAATATTTATCTATTTGTTTTTCAAATAAAAAATGATAAGTAGATAGGTTCTACTTATCATTTTAATAACTTATTTTGTTCCGAATAATCTATCTCCGGCATCACCTAATCCCGGAACTATGTAGCCATCCTCATTTAATTTCTCATCTAAACCTGCAAGATATATATCTACATCTGGGTGTACATTTTGAACTGCTTTTACTCCCTCTGGTGAAGATACTAAACACATTAATCTAATACTTTTAGCTCCTCTACTTTTTAGAGCACATATTGCATCAATTGCTGAACCACCTGTTGCAAGCATTGGATCTGTAACTATTACTTCTCTCTCTTCAATATCTTGAGGTAATTTACAGAAATATTCTACTGGTTGTAATGTTTCTTCATCTCTATACATTCCTATATGACCAACTTTTGCTGCTGGTATTAATTTCAACATACCATCAACCATTCCAAGACCTGCTCTTAATATTGGTACTATAGCCATCTTCTTACCTGAAAGCATTTTACAAGTTGTTTTGCATATAGGAGTTTCTATTTCTACATCTTCAACTTGCATATCACGAGTAACTTCATATGCCATAAGCATAGCTACCTCTTCAACTAATTCTCTAAAATCTTTAGCCCCTGTATTTTTATCTCTTATTATTGCTAATTTATGTTGTACTAATGGATGTGTTATTATTGTTACTTTACTCATTATTTGTTCCCCCTATTTTGAATATTTTTCTTCTATTTTAGTAATTTTATCTATTCTCTTTTGATGGCGGTCGCCTTGAAATTCTGCATTTAAAAAAGTATCTACTATGTCTAATGCAAGACCTTTTCCAACTACACGCTCACCTAAAGCTAATATATTAGCATTATTATGTTCTCTTGTTGCATGTGCACTGAAAGTATCACTACAAAGCGCTGCCCTAATTCCTGGTACTTTATTAGCTGTTATACTAATTCCTATTCCTGTACCACATATTAAAATTCCAAAATCGAATTCCTTTTTTACTACTGATTCTGCAACCTGTAGCGCAAAATCTGGATAATCACAAGAGTCTTCAGTATATGTTCCGAAATCTTTTATTTCATATCCCTTTTTCTCTAAATGTAGTATTATTTCTTTTTTCAAGTTTAATCCACCATGATCACTGCCTAATGCAATTCTCAAATTGAACACCTCCAAATTATATAAAAAAAAAGATATCAGTTAATTACTAGTATCTTTTTTTAAATTATCAATAAGCAATAGAATATTTTCTTCTAACTGGTTAAAAGTCTTTAAATACATATCAACGTCACCACCAAAAGGATCGATGATATCATCACTTTTACCTAAATACTCATTAAATGTGAATACCTTGTCCTTAAAGCTAGGCTCTTCATTTAATATGTAAGTTTTCATATATTTAGTCATTGTTAAGACTAAATGTGATTGCTTCATAATTTCCATATTTAATTGTACTGGCTTTCTTTTCAATATATCTATGTCATACTTATCTTTTAATACAAAACCTGTATTAAAAGAGGTTTTAGAAGAAGGATTAATAAATAAGCCTGCTGAAATTGCAGATACATTTTTAAGCTTGCAATGATAATTAAACAATGCTTCCGCCATATTGCTCCTACAGGTGTTACCAGTACATATAAACAATATCTTCATTATTATCCTTCTCCTTTCAATATTTATTCAAACTATATTTTTTTATTTAATTTCTATAATGTCAAAGCCTGCACTTTTGTTTAATCTATTCATTATAGCTAAACCAACTCCAGTTTCATCAAAGGCTTCACAAAATATAACATCCACATCTTCAGAATCAAAGCTTCTTAAAACTCTAAATAAATGTTTTGCAACATCATTTAAACTATCTCTACTACCTAAAGTTTTTACTAATCCACCATTATATTTTTCCATAGTTTCATCTGTTGCTATGATTCCTACCTTTTTTTCATTTTCTATATAATTTAACATCATTTCGTTAATTTTTGCAATAGTTTTTTTAATTTCTCCTTTAAAAATTTTCACAGGAGCTTTTGGTGCATAGTGACGATACTTCATTCCTGGTGCTTTTGGCTTAAAACCTTCCTTTGGTTTTGAACATACAGATGGATCTATATAAACATCTTTATCTATCTCTTTCAACATTTCTAATGTTATTCCACCTGGTCTTAATATGCATAGTGGTTCAGAAGTACAATCAACTATAGTAGATTCTATACCTACTTCACTTTCATTCCCACCTAATATATATTCTACCTTGCCATTTAAATCTTCAATACAACTTTCTAAATCTGTTGGACTTGGTCTTCCTGATATATTTGCAGATGGTGCTGCTATAGGTGCATTAGAGGCTTTTATAAGTTCTAAAGCGACTTTATTACTAGGCATTCTTACCCCTACTGTAGATAAATTCGCACTTGTAACTCCTGGTATTATATCTTTTTTTTCTAAAATTAATGTTATTGGGCCTGGCCAAAACTTATTTATAATCTCTTTTGCTGCAGCTGGTATTTCTTTTACATACTTTTCTATATCAAAATCTGCAACATGGATTATTAAAGGATTATCTTGTGGTCTTCCTTTTGCTAAAAATATTTTTTTTACAGCTTCTTCATCTAAGGCATTTGCACCTAATCCATAAACTGTTTCCGTTGGGAAAACTACTAATCCACCTTCTTTTATTACTTGTCCAGCTTCTTCCAATATAACATGGTCTAAATTTTCTTCTGTTAATCTTGCAACTTTTGTTTCCATAAAAACACCTCTATTTTTTATCTATTTAATGATTTTAATTTATCATAATGTTTTAAATAGTATTTAACATTATAAATCCTATAATTATCCCTAAAATTGTAGTTATTCCTGCCGTAAATCCATCAGTTAACTCATTTGTTTCCAACATCATTTGACCAAAAACTACATATATCATAACACCACTGGCAAAAGCTATACATCCACCTAAAATTAGCGGTGATATTGTACCTAATACTATTCCTAGCCACGCACCTATCATTGTTGGAAATGCAACCCAAAATGCATATCTTAATATTTTACTCGGTTTAACCCCTGATACAACTAAAGGTGTAGCAATAGCTAAGCCTTCTGGTATATCATGTATAGATATTAAAATAGCCATTTTCATTCCTAAATTACTTTCTTTTAAAAAACCAAATCCCATTATAAGCCCTTCCGGAAAATTATGTAACATCATCGCCAAAGCCAACAAAAAAGCAACTTTCAAATGAGAATCTCTTTTTTCATTTATCTTTTGACTTAATAAATCAGTAATTAAAATTACTATTATTCCTAAAAGAATATATATTAAAGTAATTCCAAAACCATTATATTTTATGGCCTCTGGAATTAGTTCTAAAAATATTATCGCAATCATTATTCCGGTAGCAAAGCCTAAAATACTTCCCATTAATTTTTTAGATGGCTTTTTCAATAAAACACCTATTGAAGCTCCTATTAGTGTTCCTAATACAGATATTAATGCTGAAAATATACCTATATAAATTATAGTTCCCATAAAAATCCCTCACTCATTACAAATTATAAGGTATAAAACTTTATTTTATAACTTTATCATTAGAAAATTTTGAATGATAAACTTAACTTTAAGTTTGACTCCCTACATAATCAATGTATTTTAAGGAAACTAATTTTATTCTTAACTTCTATATTCTTTTATCTTTTCTATAGCTTCATCTGTAAATGCAGCTCCAACACAAGTTTTATATAAAAAATCTAATAATAAATACTTTTTCACTCCACCTTTTCTTATTACAAAATAAAAATAAGGACCATCATTTTCTAATTTTACTCTATTGTAATATTTATTTATTGTTTTTTGTTTATCTAAAAATCTAAAATCTACATGTTTCAGCCTTTTATTTCTAAATCTTGATTTAGTTATAATTAAAATCTCAAAACTTTTAACAGATTTCATAATATGTATTATCGCCACTTTATCTGTTGATATAGTATATTTTCTTCTTAATACACCGACTTCTATCACTATTTTTTTGTTAACTTGTTTAAAATGTAAATGTTCCTCATTATATCTTATAAGTATTAGTTGAAATATTAATATTTCAAGTATTATCAAATATGCTATAAAGAAAGCACTCAACATCTTTGAATAGATAAGTACTGCTGGCAATAATATAAAAATAAAGCCCATAAACAGCACAAATCTCTTATAAGATTTTTTTTGCTTCTTTAGGACTTTATATATATCCATACTCTCACGCTCCAATAAAAAATTTAAATATAAAAACTTTTATTCATTATTCAAATTTTAACGCATTTTCACTTTTGTATATTACATGGATACAAGCTCGAATTTAAATTGAAACTACTTTCGAGCATGTGTTCCACTGTTATGAATGTCTAAAATTTACAATATCTAAATTAATATACATTTTAGAACCCATATAAGAACTCTAATTTAAATCAATTGTAATTTTAATATAATTAGAATTTCTTATGATTTTATACTAAGTAAGCCCCAAATATTATTAGGTATACCATACTTTTTGAGCATAGATTTATATAGTTATTAGCCAATATTATTTCCCATTGACTTCATTTTTTCGGCTTGATCTGCTGTTATTAAAGCATTTAACATTTCATCTATATCTCCATCAAGGAAACTTTCTAATTTATATAATGTTACACCTATTCTATGGTCAGTAACTCTTCCTTGTGGATAGTTGTAGGTTCTTATTCTCTCACTTCTGTCCCCTGTTCCTACTTGACTTCTTCTATCTTCTGCTATTCCTGCTGATCTTTCTGCTTCTGCTTGTTCATATAATCTAGCTCTTAATATTTTTAAAGCCTTTTCTTTATTTTTAAGCTGTGATTTTTCATCCTGGCAAGATACTACAAGTCCTGTTGGTAAGTGTGTCATTCTAACTGCTGAGTCTGTAGTGTTAACGCACTGTCCACCATTTCCTGATGCTCTAAATACATCTATTTTTAAGTCATTTGCATTTATTTCTATATCTACATCATCAACCTCTGGTAAAACTGCAATTGTAGCTGTTGAAGTGTGAATTCTACCACTTGATTCTGTATCTGGAACCCTTTGTACTCTATGAACTCCTATTTCATATTTTAACTTACTATAGGCCTTATCACCTTTTACCATGAATACAACTTCTTTGAAACCTCCAATATCAGTTTCATTTGCACTCATAACTTCTACTTTCCATCTATTTCTTTCAGCATATCTTGTGTACATTCTGAATAAGTTTGCAGCAAATAGTGCAGCTTCATCTCCACCTGCTCCACCTCTTATTTCGATAAATACGTTTTTATCGTCATTTGGATCTTTAGGTAATAGTAGTATTCTCAATTCTTCTTGTGATGATTCAATTATTTCATTAAGACTTTTAATATCTTCTTGAATCATGTCTTTCATTTCTTTATCACTTTCTTCAACTAGCATTGCTTTGTTTTCTTCTAAACTAGATAAAGCATTTTTATATTCTCTATATTTAGCAACCATAATTTCCATATCTGAATGCTCTTTGCATAGTTTTTGCCATTCTTTCTGATTTGCCATAACAGAAGGATCGCTTATTTTATTTGAAAGCTCGTCATATTTATTTTCTATGAATTCCAATCTCTCTAACATAACTTTATCACTCCGTACATCATAAATTTTATTTTTAAACCTTATTAATTCTTAAGGAAATTTTTATTATATTTCAATCTTTTAGATTTATTACCATTGCCATGAATCACTCTTTTTAACGTCCTATTTAAGTAATAAATTTCATCATTTCATTATACCAATATTTTTTTTTCTTTGCAATTTAATCAGATTTATTTAACTATTTTTGGCCTATAACAACTCTATCATTTTCATATAAATCTTTTAAACTATAAACCTTTGAAAAGCCTTCTATTTCTAGTATTTCCATAACAGCTTCCTTTTGATCATGACCAATTTCGAAAGCAATATATCCATTATTTCTCAATACATTTTTGCTTTGTTTAGCTATTTTCCTATAGAAAATTAAACCATCTTCCCCACCATCTAAAGCTAAATGTGGTTCATAGTTTTTAACATCATCCATAAGGTTTGGAATTACATCCCTTCTTATATATGGTGGATTAGATACTATCATATCAAACTCTATTTTATTTAAAATACTTTTTTCTAGTAAGTTGCTAAATTCTAAATGACATCTTTCATCCATGTTAAGTTTTTTTATGTTATCACCAGTAACTTCTATTGCATCACTACTAATATCATATAAATTTATATTAGTATTTTTAGTATGGTAAGCTATGGATAATCCTATAGCACCACTTCCACAACACAAATCACATATATCCTTAAGATTGTTATTTTCTATAATTTTTATACATTCTTCAACTAAAATCTCTGTATCTGGTCTTGGTATTAATACACCTTCTTTTACATTTAAATTAATACCCATAAACTCAGTTTCACCTAAAATATATTTTATAGGCATTTTTTCACTTCTTAATTTTATAAATTCTAGGAACTTTTCTACTTTTTCATTTTCAATGTCTTTGTCCCTATTAAGCATTATATACAATTTATCAACCTTTAAAACATTGCAAAGTAATAATTGGGTATCTAGCATATAACTTTCTATATTATTATTTTTTAATATATCATATCCTTTAGTTAATAACTGTGCTACTTTCATCTTTTACCTCTTCTTTAGAATCTTCTATTCCTTCAGCAGATTTTAATGCAATAATAGCAACCTCTAACATTTTTAAGTCCGGTTCTTTTGTTGTTAGTTTTTGTAACATTAAACCTGGTTTTGCTATTATTTTTGCTAAATTACTTTCACTTTTACCTAAAAATCTTATTACTTCATAGGTAACCCCTGTAACTACTGGCAATAATAATAATCTTGATATTATTCTTTGCCATACTGACTCCCAACCAGTTAATGAAAATATCATTATACTTATAATCATAACCAAAAATAAAAAGTTTGTTCCACATCTAGGATGAAATCTTGTGTATTTTTTCGCATTTTCAGGAGTCAACTCTTCTCCAGCTTCATAACATGCTATAGTCTTATGTTCCGCGCCATGATACATATATGTTCTTTCTATATCATCAAGCTTTCCTATTAATACTACATATAAGAAAAATATTAGAACTCTTATGACCCCTTCAGCTATATTTAAAATTATAGTATTAGCAGTTAAATACTTTTTTATAAAACTCGCTAGTACCGTTGGTATTATAAAAAACAATACCGATGCAAAAGCTACTCCTAAAACCAATGATATTCCTACTAGTACATCATTACTCTTATCTTTAAAAATACTTTCAAACCATTTATCAAACTTACATTCTTCTTCGTAATCTTCAAATAGTGATGCTGAATAATTTAAACTGTTTATACCTATAATAAGTGATTCTATAAGTGCAATAAAACCTCTTATTATAGGTAACGATAATATTTTAAATCTCTTACTCGCTATATTGCATTCTTTTTCATCAACTTTTATAGTCTTATCATCAACTCTAACAGCAGTGGCTATTCGTTCTTTTCCTCTCATCATTACGCCTTCTATTACAGCTTGCCCGCCAACAGAAGTCTTTCTTTTTTTACTATTTAAACCCTCTTCCATAATAAACACCTACTTAAATATAAAATTAATTTTTATCACTTTCATATATTTCTTTATAGTCAAAGTAACATTTTGGGCATAATGCTTCATATTCTACATTATCCTCTTTATCTATAGCAATTTGTTCTCCTTCAAATACGAATTTCCCATTTATTTTTCTACCATTTAAAAGAGCCTTTTTCCCACAATTACATATAGTTTTAAGTTCCTCTAAGCTATGCGCCAACATAAGCAATCTTGCACTTCCTTCAAACCCATTCATTTGAAAATCTGTTCTTAAGCCATAACATATTGTAGGCACATCCAATTTTACAGCTACTTCAAATAGCTCATCTATTTGCTTTGATGTAAAAAATTGAGCTTCATCTGCCAGTACACAATTCACACCTCCATTATTTTTTATATAATCATTTATCAAATTATATATATTTATATTTTTGTCTATCCAAAAATCAACGTTTCTTGTAACACCTAGTCTAGATACTACTTTGTCTGCTCCCTTAGTATCTGTTTTCGGTTTTATTATAAGAACCTTCATTCCTCTTTCCTCATAATTATGTGCTACTTGCAATAAATTTGTAGATTTTCCACAGTTCATTGCACCATACCTAAAATACAATTTACTCATAAAACACCTCCAAGATATATTTTTTCACTTCACTTTAAATTGCATATTTTATTGTAATCCATTATTATTTTTAAATCAAACAAAGAAAATTTTTCCCATCCTTTAGTTTCAATATTTTTAAAGACTATAGTTATTAAATATTGGATATAATGTTAATGTTGTTGACTTTATATTTTATGCCGTGATATAATTTAGTAGTTGACAATACGGATATGTAATTCGAAAGAGGTGAAATACATGAAAAACGGAATACATCCAAATTACAATCACGAAGCAGTAGTTAAATGTGCTTGCGGTGAAACTTTCACAACTGGATCTGTTAAGGATGAATTAAAAGTAGAGATTTGCTCTAAATGTCACCCATTCTTCACTGGAAAACAAAAAATTGTTGATGCTGGTGGAAGAGTTGACAAGTTCATGAAAAAATTCAACCTTAAGTAGTAAGGTTATAAAAAGCAAGATGTTTTCTTGCTTTTATTTTTTTGTAATTTATAAAAATAAAGCTATGAATTATTTTTTTAATTCATAGCTTCTATTTTTTTAGTTATTTATTTTAATAAGTCAGAACTTTTTCCAATTATATCAAAAAAATCTTTATTATTCTTTGTTTTTGATAAAAGATTTATTAATTTTTCCGTAACCCCTTGTGAATTTCCATCACTATACATAGTTTGCCTAATGTTATATGTAATTTCCAACTCATTTTTACTTAATAATAAATCTTCTCTTCTAGTTCCTGATTTATATATATCTATAGCCGGGAATATTCTTCTTTCTTGAAGTTTTCTATCTAGATGAACTTCCATGTTTCCTGTACCCTTAAATTCTTCGAAAATCATATCATCCATTCTACTTCCAGTTTCAACTAACGCTGTTGCAAGTACAGTTAAACTGCCTCCTTGCTCAACATTTCTAGCTGCACCAAAAAACTTTTTAGGCATTAAAAGTGCACCGGTATCTAATCCACCAGATAAAGTTCTTCCTGTTCTTGTTATTGTTAAATTATATGCTCTTGCAAGTCTTGTTAAACTATCTAAAAGAATTACAACATCTTGACCTTGTTCTACCATTCTTTTAGCTCTTTCAAGAACCATATAAGCAACTTTTGCATGATGTTCTGGTTCTTCATCAAAAGTAGAATAAATTACATCTCCTTGGATAGAACGTTGCATATCCGTTACTTCTTCTGGTCTTTCATCTATTAATAAAACAATTAAATTAATTTCAGGGTGATTTTTTGATATGCTTTGAGCTATTTTCTTTAAAAGTGTTGTTTTTCCAGCTTTAGGAGGTGCTACTATAACTCCTCTTTGACCTTTTCCGATTGGGGATATTATATCCATTAATCTAGAAGATAAATCACTTGAATCAGTTTCTAATTGTATTCTTTCCTTTGGGTATATTGGAATAAGTTTTTCAAAAGATGTTCTTCTTGCAGCTATCTCTGGGTTTTCTCCATTTATACTTTCAACAAACAATAAAGCCTTATATTTTTCTCCCTCTTTAGGTATTCTCACCTTTCCGGATACTTCATCTCCAGTTTTTAAATTAAATCTTCTTATCTGAGATAAAGAAACATAAATATCATCTGGACCACTTAAATAATTGTTTGACCTTAAAAGCCCGAAGTTTCCATTATCACTAATCTCTAAAACACCTTTCGAAGAACCAGACTCACTTATAAGTTCCTTTAATCTTTCTTTCTTTTCTTCAAAAGATTCTCGTTCTGTTACCCCATTGTTTTGGCTTTGTCTATTATCTATGTCATCGCTTTCAATAGTTTTAGTATCATCATTCTTATTGTCCTTAGGAGCAATCTTTTCTCTTAATACTACTCCTGATTTTTCTATTGAAACAGGTGAAACTTTTTTTATTGCTTCTATTAATTCCAACTTTTTAAACTTAGAGATTCCTTTTATAGAAAGTTCTTTTGCAATTTCTTTAAGCTCTGATAAATTCATATCTTCTAAGTTCTTTTCCATTAATTTTTCCACCTACACAATCCTCTCTTCCTAGTTATTTTTAAAATTTATTATAACTATTTTTATAATAAAATTTATATCACAAACAATATGTTAACATTTTTTAAATTATTTAAATATACGTCATTGAAATAAATTATAACGTATATAGTTTATTTTATCCATATTATTCAAATAATTAACATGTTTTTTTATATTATTAATAAATTTTTACAATAATTTAATATTAATATGTGTTAAAAAGCAAAAATCATTACTCTTTTTAACATTTCAATTATATTTTTATATTTTTTCAAACTATAATAGTCCATTATACATACTGGTACTATAAAATTCAACAAATAGAAAATATTCATATTGAATTATACGCATTGGGATTTTATTAATATTTTATAATTTTAAAAGGTGACATTTTCCATGTCACCTTTTTATCTCACATTACTCTTTTATAGTTATTTTTGCAATTAATTTTGTTTCTAATGGTGGTTGACCCATAGCAGACATATCATATTCTACTTTTATTTCTCCTCCAAAATCACCTATATCAATTTTAATAGATTTTGTTCTTATTTTTAAAGATAACCCACCATGAGGTGTACTATACAGTATATCATCTTCTTTATTTCTTTCAAAGTTCATTTTTGTAGTTATAGAACCTTCTCTTATTAAAGAAAATCCTGTTTCATTTATTTTTAGAGTAGTATTAGTGTCTTCCATACCAGATGCTTCTGTTTCTTCATAAGTAGCATAATAATAGCCATCTTCTTTATAAAAAGACCCAGCTGTCACAACTTCTACTGCTCCATCATCCCCTTGTGTACTTATAATACTTATTATAGCTTCTTTTTTTATAGATTCTTTCTCCATATGCCCTCCACTAGTTTACAATATATTTATCTAATTCCTTATCTGTTATCGTTTCTACTTCTATTATGTTATTTGATGGTTTACCATATTTTCCATATTTAACAACAACTTTTTCTGAATCTTTTCCTTTTGAATATCTAGCTGTTACTTTTGCTGCAAACTCGATATCTTCTTGTGATAATTCTCCTACACCAATAACCATAGAACCTTTAAAATCTCTAGCTAAGAATATAGTATCATCTTTACCTAATAATTTTTTAATGTGTTCTGCTTCGTCAGCTGTTCTTGTTGATATTATTTTTGCATTTTCGCTTACTCTAAAGTGTCTACCAAATCTTAAAAGTTGTATTTCTCTTTCTTCTACATCTTTTTTATTTTGTAGTATATCCTTTAATCTTTTTGAGTAATTTGGTTCTGTTAACTTACATCCACCTGCAGGAGACGGATATTCTTTAATACCCCACTTTTCTGCAAGTTCCATCTGAACTTTTCTACTTCTTCCACTTATATCTAAAAGTTTTTCCCTATCAACTAAACCTTGCTGTTCCATCTCAGTTGGTTGAAGATTTTTAGCACATAACGGTCTTAATATCTTATTTCCTATTCCACTTTCCTTTTTAACTTTATCTAAAGCTGTTCTATTTTGAGACATAGGCCTTTGATTTAAAACTTCACCAGTTATTATAAAATCAGCCTGGAACTTTTCTAACAGTTCTCCAGAATATCTCATCATCATAGCATGACAATCTATACATGGATTCATATTTTTTCCGTAACCATTTTTAGGGTTTTTAACCATTTCAAAATGTTCTTTGCTAAAATCTACAACTTCAAGTCTAACACCGATTTGGTCAACCATCCTTCTTGCACTGTCTTCATTAAAAAAATATGATTTAAAACATATTCCTATAACTTCTATCCCTTGATCCTTCATTAATTTAGCGGCTAATATGCTATCAAGCCCACCTGAAATCATCGCTAATGCTCTTGTCATATATATTATACTCTCCTTATTTTTTTATTTATACGTTAAACATTATATATAATAATTTACTATAGTTTATATCTCTATTATTTTGTTCAATATGTATTTTTTTATAAACATAATAATAAAATCATTTAAATTTAAATAATTATTACATTTTATATTATAATACAAAACTTATTTATGCAAATACCGTTTATACTATTTATTTTTTATACCTCTAACTTTGATTTTATTTTATCCTTTTTTAATATAACAATACAAAATTATTTTCAACTTATACTTTTAAAAAGTTTTTTCCTATATAAAGCGATAACACTGCTAGATTCCTCTAACAGTGCCTTATAGTTTAATTATCTATTATTTCTTTCTATAGCTAATTCTATTAAATCGCTTATTAATTCTTTATAAGGTTTTCCTGTTGCATCCCACATTTTTGGATACATACTTATACTTGTAAATCCTGGAATTGTATTTACTTCATTTAAATAAACTTCATTTGTATCTTTATCTACTAAGAAATCTACTCTTGCCATACCAGCACAGTCTAATGCTTTAAATATTTTCACAGCTAAATCTCTTATTAATTCTATATCTTTATCATTGAACGCAGCTGGAATTAATAGTTTTGAAGCTGCATTATGATATTTAGCTTCATAATCATAGAATTCCTTTGCAGGTATTATTTCTCCTGGTGTAGATGCTGATGGATTATCATTTCCAAGTACAGCAACTTCAACTTCTCTTGCATTTATACCTTTTTCAACTAAAACTTTTCTATCATGTTTTAATGCTTCTTCTATTCCTTTTTCTAATTCTTCGCTATTGTGAGCTTTAGTTATTCCAACTGACGATCCGCTATTAGCTGGTTTAACAAACACAGGATAAGTTAAATGGTTTTCTATTTTATTTATTAATTCTAATTTATTCTTATTATATTCACTATTTACAACAACAACATAAGGTGCTTGTTTTATACCTGCATGTTCTAAAATATATTTTGTATATATTTTATCCATACAAACAGCTGAACTCATAACTCCAGGACCAACACATGGAACATTCATTAACTTGCATAAACCTTGTATTGTACCATCTTCTCCAAATTGACCATGTAAAACAGGGAATACTACATCAACCTCTTTATTAAATATTATTTTTTCTCCTGATGGAATCTTATAAAATTCATCATTTTCCCAGTTTCCACTTTCTATATTATCTACATTTCCAGTGTATTCAAACCACTTTCCTTCTTTGTTAATACCAATAGGATATATATCATATTTATTTTGATCTATATTTTTTAATACAGAAGTTGCAGATACTCTAGAAACTTCATGCTCTGTTGATTGTCCACCAAATAAAACTGCTACTTTTTTCTTCATTCTTCATCTCTCCTTAGATTTCATTTAAAAAGTCAATCATCATTTTATACTATCATAATAAAATTTTACTTTAAATCTGTTCATATGTATATAGAATTGAACTATGAATTTTTATCCTGTTTATTTAGATAAAAATTTTTTCAAATGCCGTTTTATACATTTATAGTTTTATCAATTGCTACATTTTTAATATGATATTGATAAATGTAATCTTATTTTAAATGAACTCACCTAATAGTTTCAACCTCAATTTAACCCTTAAAACTTTTTACTTTTTGATAAATATAGGTTTTAAATCAATTTTTCGCCCACTACCGAAATATAGATACTTATTTTTACGATTTATGTAGGTAGTTTAAAATGAAATCGATTTTAATATTACATTTATTGTCTAAAACAAAAAAATAAAGTAGTAATTATATTAATTTCCAAATAATTTCATTACTACTTTATTATATAATTTATTTTTTTATTATTTCTTTTATTGTTTCTACTGCTTTTGATTTTATAACTATATCATTTTGTTGTGTATTATCTATTATTTTATCACTTGTAGGATTATTCTTTAAGTTATTAACCATATCATACTCTTTGTCATCTAAAACTTCTTTCATTTCTTTTTCTGTTTCTTGATAGGCTACCTTCCCCTGTTCTACATCTACAAAACAAAGAGGTGGAAACATGACACACCACCAATTTTGGCCTTCTCCGTTCCCTATTATTATTCTATAAGCTTCATATTTTCCTTGTGGTAATGTAATATTTCCATATGTTTTAACAGGAAAATACTCATTAGACAATGTACTTTGTAATTTATAATTATATCCGTTTTCTTTTAGAGTATTCTGTGCAATATCTAATATTTCTTTATCTTCTTTTTTTAGTATTTCTCTAGATTCACCTATAGATTTTGAATCCTTTAACTTTGGAGATATATATTTTAAAACATTGTCTCTAACTTTT
Organism: Clostridium sp. ATCC 25772; assembly: GCF_001573875.1. Lineage (NCBI taxonomy): Bacteria > Bacillati > Bacillota > Clostridia > Eubacteriales > Clostridiaceae > Clostridium > Clostridium sp. ATCC 25772. Next base: position 122,029 of record NZ_LFRG01000002.1, on the reverse strand, counting down.
AATTTTACAGCTTGGTCATTTTCATCATCACTATTTGCAATAACATGAAATCTTATAATCTTTTTAGATACTTCCTCTATAGATGGATTTGAATTTTTTTTATATATTGAAAAACCTAATATACTTCCCAAGGTTATAGTTGCTACCATTGCTGATGCTATTATTTTTTTTATATTAACTTGTACACTTTTCATTTTAACTCCCCCTATAACTTTCAACTTATATTTTAATTATTTACATGATTTCAAATTTTATACATTAAAAATTATTTTTTTAATATATTTTTATAAAAAACTTATCTTTAAATTTATAATTTTTCAAAATAAAAAGACTGCTGACTTTCAGCAGTCTTCTTGTTAAATTTAATTAGAAACCCCTACATTTCTTATCTTGCTTTCTACATCAAAAGTTATATCTGCATCTTTATACAATTGACTCCAATTGTCTTTTATCTCACTCCAAAGCATTGGCTTAAATTTTATTATATGATCTCGTATTTCTAGTGGGTCTATATTGTAGTCCTTTTGCAATACTTTAAAGGTTTCCAAAAATTCTCTTTCCATAGAATCACTTAGTTGATTTTGTATATTATTTATTTTATCACTATCAAGCATTCTAGCACCCATATAAGCCCCTGTTATTTCACCTTCTGTAATAACATGATAATTTAAATGCAGCTTATTTTTTTCTTTATCATAAGAAACTCTAAGTTTTGAATCAGTATCATCAATTTGATAATCAACTATTTTATCTTCTATAAATGCTATTTTTTCAGTAGCTCCTATATCACCCTTTATAAGCTGAATATTAGATACTTGAGAATTATTTAAAATTCCCTTTGGTGTTAATTTTTCTAGCACCTTCATACCATAAATCTTTAAATCTTCCCCTTCTATTCCTATATAAGGTATTAGCACCTCATCCCTTCCAATACTTGAAAAATAATTATGAAGGGTAACTGGTACTATTATACTTTTCTTACTGCTGTTAAGCATAAGCCCTGATATGTAATTTTCTATATTATCTTCTGTTACAGGTTTATATCCCACATAATCTTTAGCATCACCTTTTGTTATAACCATAAGCATAGATCTATTTAAAATAGAATCTCTACTTATATAATCCAAAACTCCACTTAGCACATCTGGATAGTCAAAAATTCTTTCACTTAATAATAATAATTTACTATGTCCAAAATGCAATTCTCTACTAGTTTTAGATAATGCATTAAAATACGCATCTGTCATAGAATACCCAGTAGATGTTATAGATATTTCTTCTGCGGACCCTTTTTCTGGCTCCATATTTCTTATATCAGGCATACCATAAGTAACTTCTATTAATGCTAATCCTTCTTCAGTAAATGGATCCTTTGTTTTAATTTCTTTTATATTATTTCTATTTTCTATGTCTTTGCCTACATCTATAGCTATAGTTGATACAAATGCTTTATTATCAATTTCTACACTATCTGAGCATCCAACTAACATTAAACTCATAATCATTATTACTATAATTCTTTTCATCTTCATAATTTAAGCACTCCTTTTCTTCTTTATCAGATTTATAAAGTAAGATAGGAATATAACTATTATTAAAGCTACTCCAAATATGATTTTAAACGGTCCAAGCCCAGCAGTATATATTTGAGCCATATTCTCTGGATATAAGGACATAGCATAGACTAAAGGTATGTATATTATAGCCGCAATCTTTATGTCTTCTATATTAAATATATCTTTAACCATATGTGTGGAAAAATAATATGTACTAACAAATGTTGCATAATAAAATAAAACCCATAAAGCCATAACCAATCCATCCCATCTTTCTAATACACCACTTCTTACATTGATTGATCTTAGCATAGTTATGGTAGGAAATATTCTTTCTGCCGTTTGAGCAACAGATAAATTAGCAGTTACTAAAATTATAGTAATTGTATAGAAAACACCTATAAATATAGTACTTCTTCTTAAGATTTTATTTATATTTTTCTTATTTTCTACAAGTGGCAATAACACAAATGCTATGCAAAATCCATTTACCAGAAAAAATAACTCAAAAACACTCTTCATATACTCTGTAGGTGTGTGGGTAAACACTGGTAATATTCTTTGAAAATCTGCAGTTGGTATTGCAAGTAGTAATATTATTGTTACCGGTATGAATAATAAAAAGAATATTATTTCATTAAAATATACTAAATTAGCTAAACCACCTCTAACTAAATATATACCAACAAATATTATTAACACTATTACCACTTCTAGTTCTGTCTTTGGTAGTAAAAATATTTTAACAACATCAGCAAATGATCTCAATGATACTGATAAAACAATTATCATGGCTATTGAATATGCCAGAGCTATTAGATTGCCCCAAAACCGTCCATATGTATTTCTTAGTATTACTACTATTCCTTGATAATCATTCATCTTAATTAAACTATGTATCATATAAAGAACTATAAATAGAAATATTGTCATAAGTATACATGAAATCCAACTATCTTGTTCCACTATTCTTGCTACAAAAGAGGGCCCATAAAATAGACCTATACCAACCATAGAAGCTACTAAAGTGGTAAATAATCCATAGTCTTTTATCATAAATTTATCTTTCATTTTTAAAACCTCCATTAAGATTTATGCCATATAATTTTAAATTACTCTTTTTGTCTAATCTTATCTTGAGTATGCATAAATCTAGGTCTATATTTAAAAATGCTAAATGGCAGTCTTACATACATATCCTTCATATCTTTCTCTGAAAGATTTACTCCTGGAGATAAATAAGGTATTCCAAAACTCTTTAACCTTATTAAGTGAATAAGTAAAAATATAACTCCTATAACCACTCCATATAAACCTAAAAATGCTGCCAATATTATAATCATTACCCTGAAATAAGAAAAGGCATAGGTAATAACATAATTTGGTATCAAAAACGTAGCTATTGCTGTAATTCCTAAAACTATTACCATTATAGGACTTGCAAGTCCTGCCGTTACTGCTGATTGCCCTAAAATCAAACCTCCAACAATACCTATTGTAGAACCAACAGGTTTAGGAAGCTTTGTTATAGCTTCTATAAGAAGAGCTAAACTGAACTCCATAAATAAAGCTTCCATATATGCAGGAAATGGAACACCCTCTCTGGACCTAGCCATTGCATAAGCAAGTTTCGATGGTATTAATGAGGTATGGAATGAAGTTATAGCAACATATAATGCTGGCAATACTATTGCTAACATTATAGCTAAAAACCTTATGATTCTAACAATTGATCCATTTAACCATCTATTATAATAATCATCTGGAGATTGAAGAAAAGTAGCCATTACTGCTGGTACAATTAATGCAAAAGGTGAATTATCAACTAATATACCAATTCTACCATCATATAAACCAGCTGCTACCACATCTGGTCTTTCCGTACTTTGAATTTGTGGAAATGGACTAAAAGGATTTTCTTCTATATACTGCTCTATATATCCACTATCTAAAATAGCATCTAAATTTATATTGTCTAATCTTTCTTTTAATTCTTCTAATATTTCTGGATCAACAATATCTTCAATATACATTATTGCAATATCAGTTTTAGATCTTACTCCAATTTGTTTAGACTCTACTTTTAATCTAGTATCTCTTATTCTCCTTCTTACTAAAGCGGTGTTAAATCTTATAGTTTCAGTAAACCCTTCTCTAGATCCTCTAATAACAGTTTCACCTGCTGGCTCTCCAATACCTCTATTAGGCCAAGATCTATTTGCTATTACATGGGCATAAGGAAGTCCTTCAACAAACACTAGTGTTTCCCCTGAAAGAACAGACAGTATTCCATCACTCATTTTAGTGACATCTTTAATATCAGAAACCGATATTATACTATTTTTTAAAGTTTCAAACCCATCTATTTTATCTTTATTTGCCATAGCTGGTTTTAATAAAAAATCATTTAGTAAATCTTTATCTGCCATACCATCAATATAAACTAATCCCAATTTTCTATTTCCAGCATAAAAATCTCTAAAAACTACATCAGTAGCATTTTTAAATACAGCTTTAACAAAATCCATATTTTCTTTAGTAGATAAATGAATTTTTTCTTCCATATTTTCTAATTTATATTCCAAACTATCACTCCCAATCTTGAAAAACACAATAGTATATTAATCTTATTATTAAATTACATATATTAATCTTATAAAAAATAATATTATTGTTAATAACATAACCCCGCCACTAATATATCTTGCTTGTTTATACGCTTTATAATTTCCCTTAAGCTTAAAATACTTAGCATCAGCAAAAAATACCATACTCCCGGAAATTATCACTAAAATCAATAAATATAAATCAAATTTTTCAATTAGCTGCAAAATTATCACCTCTCATTTTTCCAGTCAGTTTATTGTTTGCAATATTTTGTTTCTATATTCAAAAAAAATGCTAATTTTAAAGTTACCTTTAAAATTAGCATTTTTAATTTCTAGTCTGTTTTTATATCTTACAATAAATTCTTCTTAATATTATAGGACTCCAATATAAAGTTTTAATTCATACCTTTAGCAAGTAAAAGTTTTTCAGATTATATAAACTCACCTTTCAGCCTGTGTCCCTATATAACATCCTTAAAACATATAATTAATTCAATTAAATTCTTATTAATTATATTGTCCTTGTTATATAACAATCTCTATATTTTTCTTTTAGTTTATCATAGCAATCTTGTGCTTTTAACATATCCTCGAAGAATCCAAAAACTGTAGGTCCACTACCACTCATCATAGAACCTAAAGCTCCGTTTCTCATCATTTCTTCTTTTATTTGTTTTATAAGTAAGTGTTTTTTTATAGTTACATTTTCAAGCACATTTCTCATATTTTTAGATACATATTTTATATTTTCTTGCTTCATTGCGTTTATTAATTTTTCCGTTTCTGGATGTTTATGTATTTTATTTATTTCTAATGCTTTATATACATCTTTTGTAGATACTCCAAAATTAGGTTTTACTACAACTAATATTTTATTCTTAAATGGCTTTAATTTCGTTACAACCTCGCCAATACCTTCGCACAAAGCAGTTCCCCCCACTACACAATAAGGAACATCAGCACCTATTTTAAGCCCTAACTCCATTAACTCACCATCAGTGACATCTTTTTTAAACATACTTCTCATAGCTTTAAGTGTAGCAGCTGCATCTGCACTTCCACCTGCCATGCCAGCAGCAACCGGTATATTTTTTACTATATTAACTTTTACCCCAGATGAAATGTTATACTTTTCCATAAATAATTTTATAGCCTTATACACTAAATTATTTTCATCAACAGGCAAATACTTCTTATTACAATTTATAATTATATCTTCGTCACATTTTTCAAACTCTAATTCATCATATATATCAACTGTTTGCATTATCATTCTTAATAAATGATAACCGTCTTCTCTTTTTCCAACTACATCTAATGATATATTTATTTTACCGTAAGCTTTAACTCTCATAAAGTTATTCACCACCAAATTAAATTATTTTACAATTTAGTATACCAAAGCTATTGAAAAGTTTAAAGATTAATTCGTAATTTATATATAAACTTTAAATTTAAGCTAAAAAATAGACTATCCCTTAAGATAGTCTATTATCATAATATAATTTTTCTAATCTAAATAACTGCTCTACCTGGTATTATTAATTTATCCATAGGTTTTATATCTTTCTCATTTTCAATACCATTAATATTTAATATTTTTTCTTTTGTAGTATAGTATCTCTTGCATATTTTCCATAAATTATCGCCCTTTTGAACTACATATATAGTTACACTTGCTTTCTTCTGTGGAATTTCACCTTCAATTACATCCATTTCAACTAAAAACTTTTGTTTAATAGGATACGATACTATTCCATATCCTTTTATTATAGCTCTAACACATACATTTCCAGCCTCAATAGAGGATTCTAACATTTCTAAGTTCAATTTACAAATACAGTCCATATCTATTTTAGCGCCATCTATATCTATAGTTGTTGAAAATGGTATTTCATCACTTGCACAAGCTAAATATTCTTTATCATCGCCAGTAGAATAAAGCACATCTGCTTTTAATACTCCTTCTACTAAAATTTTATCATCCATTAACTTTTTATCTGTGATATTTACATCTGCAGTTGTCATTATAACCTTACTAGGTTTAGGCATATCATCTGAAATTTCTATATCACCTTTTGCTAATGTTTCTATTTGATTTTGTCCTTGAATAACATTAATATTAAATTCTTCTTTGTCCATCTTAATCATTTTTGTTGGACAATACCCATCTTCTATCATTTCTATTTCTTCTTTAGCCATAACATGAGTGATTGTTTTAACTAAAAATTCTATATCTAAAATTCTATTTTCTCCCATATCATCTTCTTTTATATCATATTCAAAAGAATGTACTGAAAAATCTGTATTATGTTCCATACCATTTTTTATTTTATCGTTTTCTAATTCTTTTGTTATAGGTACATTTTCACTTATACATATAATTTCTTTACTATTTTTCCCTTTATATAACACTTGAAGATTTGCTACACATTCTAAGTGTATACCACCATCATATAACCTTACTTCTTTTTTTCCTAATGTAATGAAGTATTTAATTATTTTTCCTATTTCCGGTCTATCCATATCAATTTTAAGTTCTGTTTTACCTATCATTTCTCCCTCAAAACTACCAATAACTTTATCAAGAATCATAGGTTGTTTTAAAAATTGTAAATCTCCATCACTTTCAACATCCTTAACAATCTCAAAAGTATTTTTCTTTATCACATTACAAACAATATTAGCTACTCCTTGAATGCATATTTTTCTTTCGTTTACAATTATGCATTGAATATGTTCAATATCTACATTTGAGTCGCAATTCATATCAGCAGTTGCTCCATCTGCATCTACATTTGTACTTATTTTTGTTGTGTAGTTTACAGCATGCGCCTCTGTGTTATCTTCCTCTTTATTCATATAAAGAACGTTAAAATCAACCTCAAACTCCACTAACACCTTACCATTCATAACTTCCTTATTTACAACTAAAGGTTTTGCATTTAGCATCAATACATCTGAAACATCTGGAAGCGTATCTGGTATGACATATTCTTCTTTTATTACAACGTCTTGAGAATTTTCTCCAATTGATTGCTCGTAGTCTATATTATCTTTAACTAGATTCAAATCCATAAAAGAATCCCTCCTATCTATTAAATACCTACTAGTAATTTATATATATAATTTATATTATTTATTACTAAATCCTTATATTTTTTAATAAAAATAAATTACATTTATCTTCAAATTAAACAACTAAATTACAAAATTTTTCTTGTTATCTTTTTTAAATTTATTGTTGACATTTGTCGATATTTGTTATATTATAAAATTGGTTATTGACCATATAACCTCTCATAAATTCTCAATACCCTTTTATACCATAGCTGAAAGATGGATCCCCCATCTTTCATTTTTTTTATAAACTAACTCTTATAATATAATATTATTGAGAAAAACTATTTAATAGAACATTATAAAAATATTTTTATATAAAAAAAAGGATACATTTTCATGTATCCTTTTCTATTTATGTCAATGTCTAACTAGCAAATACTAACTGAACTGTTTTAGTTAATACATCTGAATAACTATATGAAACGGTTCTTTGTGCACAATCTTCTAACCTAACTGTAAAGATGCTCTCATATGCCTTTTCTAATACTCCGTCATTAATTAGGATTTTTCTTCTGCCTCCGTTAGCTTTTAATGTAACTTTTTCACCTACATGACTTTCAATGTCTTGTTTTATTGAAAGTAGAACATTTTTGGTATGCATGGGAAACACCTTCTTTCATTATCATTATATCGTAAAACCTCTTAAAATTCAATGCAAAATTTTAATTCTATTATTTTCAAGCCATATTGTCAATGCTTTATAGCTGTTATAATAATTAAGTTTTTATTGAATTTTATAGTTTTTCCTCATTATAAATCCATATTCCTTTGTTTTTCAACTTATGAATTAAACAATAACGAGTTTAGTATGTGTAGTCTTCTAGTTTTATATACTTAACAACTACTTTTGTTTTCAAATTGTTAACATAAAAAAGTCTATAATCCTGAATTCTAACGATTCAACTCACTTAAAATACATAAAACGAGTATACAATTTATAGTTAAATACAAATTATATACTCGCTAAAAATATACTTATACACAAACCTTAATTTCTATTATTTATTACTTTATATATTGAGATTTTGGATATCCTTCTCTATATTTCCCCCTAGTTTGTAATCCACCTACCCCCCTTATACCGGTTATACTGTTTTCTAATGCATCTTGTATATTCACTATAGAATCTATACTTGTATAGGCTATTTTTTCACAAATCAAAACTGGGTCTAAGCAATGGATAAGTACCCTATTCGGAGAGCTAGCGAAATTAGCACCTGCATCTAGAAGGGCCTCATAGCACGATTGGCATGCTCCTGCAAATATAACTAAATCATCATAATTAGATTTATAAGATCTTAGTATAGAAACTGCTTCCACAAAATATTTAGAATTTCTATATTGACCTAAGTCCATATAATCATTTATCTCCTTATTCATTCCATCATGACCTGTTATTATAACTATATCCGGATTAACTTCTTTTACTAAGTCTAATATTACTTTGGGCTGGTCACACTCTTTTACAATTCTCCCCTCAGCATCAATAGATAATTCTTTATAAGTTTTTAAACATATCTCTAAATAATTTAAATCTCCATCAATATGAAGTATTTTTCCTGGTCTTCCAAAAAATAATTCTTTTTTATCTATAACACTATTATGCCTTTTCATATAATCATAATAAGACTTGTCTAATATATGTGCAGCTTCACCTCTATAATTACCTTTTCTTTTATTTACAATTCTTTTTAAAGAACTATTAACTTTTTTATTAAAAACTTTATCCATCTCACCTAATCTGCTTCCACTTAGTACTTCTAAATCTTCTTCCGTAGCATCCGCTTCTATTCTTATATTTAGTCCCTTAAGAACATAAACATTTTTTCCATTTTCATTTTTTATGTCAATTATTTTAAAAGCTATATAACCTTCATAGGATTTTCTCACAACGACATCTCCTACTTTCAAATATATCATCTCCATATTCCAAGCTTTAATACCATTTTATTACAAAATATTATTATTGTTACTACTTTTGGTCATTATGGATGATTGATATTTTTTATTATTCTTTGAACTAACATCTGTTTTTTTCATCTATAGGGTTCCAAATTAAATTTTAAAGTTATTCATTTATCAAATGAAAAAACTCAAATTAATATTTTATCAATAACTAACAGATTATTTTAGTTAAAAGTTAAGAGTGAATAATTCTTAACTAAATATATTTGCACTTATTTTTCTCAACTGATAACAAAAATTTGATGAATAAATTTAAATTGGAGCTTGTTTCCATATATAGGGTTCCAAGTTGACTTTTAAAATTATCCATTCCAAAACTTGGATACCCAAAATAGTGAGACATGCTCTGAATCGCTTAGAATTCAACACTACATTTTGTATTAAAATATTTTAAAGTTATTGAATAAATTTAAATTTGAGCTTATTTCCCTATATATATGTATTGTTTTAAACAAATAAAGAGTCGAAAAACTAAGTTTTTCAACTCCTTTATTATTCAAAATATAAATTTAATAATAGCTATAAATTATAAAGTTCTTTGAATTCTTCAATAAATTTTTTGAATTTTTCTTGCTCCTCTATAAGCTCTTCAATCTTCTTATTAAAAGTACTTTGAATCCAATTAACTTCGTTATAATAATACCTATTTGATAGACGCCAAAAACGTTGAGGAAATAATAAAAAAGCATATATAACCTTATATTCTTCCTCTTGTATTTTACTTTCTGAATTATATGCATCTATTATAAGCTTGGCAATATTTAAATCCCAGTCTCTTCTTTTTAATACTTTCATTAAAAAATTTGCTATATCATAGGCCCTAACTTCTCTCTTGCAATAATCAAAGTCAATAACATTAATATTATTTTCATTATCTATAATAATGTTATGATAAGTATAATCATGGTGGCAAAAACTTTTTTCTTCTTCTGCCCTTTTACATATTTCAAAATAATTAGAGCTATTAAGGACTTCCAATGCTTCTTTTCCAAGTTCTTTATAATAGTCTACACTTTTTATATAATTCATATCAAAATCACGTTTATGAGTCTTTTTTCTTCTTACCATCTCCCTCATCCTATCAAAAGATTTTATTCTTTTTTCCATAAGATGTGGCCATCTTCCCAAATCTGTTTTTAATTTGCTATTCTCAGGTGGTTCATATCCTTTTGATGCACTATGAAGCCTTGCTAAGCTTTTACTAGCTATAACTAAGTCTTCATCATTTTTAAAATCACACTCTCTTCCATCTATCCATTGGGATAAGGTATAAATATCTTCATTTACTAATGCATACGGGTTTTCATCTTTGTTTAAATAATACCTATCTATGTTATGAAATCCATTTTTATATAGGTGCTCTTTAGCACCGTATACAAATAAAAGCTTTTGAGTGCCATAATTTATTTTTTTTAAGCATCTCGTTCCACTATCTGTTTTCAAGCAGTATACGCCTTTACTTGGTTTTATGCTTTCAATTTTCAAGTCAAATTGGCGCTCTATTTCAAATTCTCTCATCATTTTTAACACCTCCCATATAATTTATATGTTTAATAACAGATAAATAGAATTGCTTAATTTTAGCTAAATATTATATAAGCATTTTTTATTGATAATTAAGCCCTTTTAATTATTAAATTAAAATTTAATAATTATAATACTATTTATTAACATATTTTAATATAAATAGTTAATATACTTTAATTAGAAGAATTCACATACTGATTTATTAAGGAGTTTTATTATGAAAATTGGAATAGATGCAAGAGCTGCAAAATGGTATAGAGGCACAGGAATTGGTACCTATACCTATCAGTTAATAAATTCATTAAATAACATAGATGATTTAAATAAGTACTTACTTTTTATTAACTGCAATTATAATAATGATATAAAATTTAAAGATAATTTTATTTTGAAAACCATAGCCGACAAAGAAAATTCTCCGTTCTGGGATCAAGTGAATATTCCTAATTCCATTTCAAATACGAACCTTGATATATATCACGTTCCTCAAAATGGTGTAGGATTACCTATTCAAAAGAATTGTCCCTTTGTTATAACATTACATGATACAATTCCTCTTCATATGCCTGAAACTGTAGGTGATAGATACTTATCTATATTTAATAGCAATATGAAATGGATTGTAGACAACAGCGATGGCATAATAACTGTATCAAATTTTTCAAAAGAAGATATAGCTAGAGATTTTAATTATCCTAAAGATAAAATTTTTGTTACACATCTTGCTAGCGAAAGTATTTACAAACCACTTAATAAAACTATTTGCAAAAGTATTATTAGTAAACATTACAATTTACCTTCAAACTATATATTATATGTAGGTGGGTTTAGTCCTAGAAAAAATATAGTAGGACTTATAAAGGCATACAGTAAATTACCAAATAATATTAAAGAAAAACATAAGTTAGTCATTGCAGGTAGTAAGGGCAAATCTTATTCTATCTACAAGAAATGTACTTATGATTATAATGTTGAAAATAACGTTATATTTCCAGGTTTTATATCTATGAATCACATGCCTTATCTTTATAATTGTTCTAGTTTATTTGTATATCCATCCTTTTATGAAGGTTTTGGACTACCTCCAATCGAAGCTATGGCTTGTGGCATACCAGTAATTTCTTCTAATGTGACATCTATGCCTGAAATCATAGAAGATGCTGCCCTATTTTTCACACCTGAAGACATTGATGAATTATCTAGTAAGATTGAAGAGGCGCTTTGTGATGAAAATATAAGAAATTCTTTAATTATAAAGGGATTTAAAAAATCTAGTTCTCTATCCTGGAACAATGCAGGTAAAAAAACTTTATACGCTTACAATAAAATAATTCATGGTTAACAAATTTAAAAATTTCATAATAAAAAAGGTATCTCAATTTGATAATTTATCATTTCATGAGATACCTTTTTGCATTATAAATTATAATAATTTTTAAACTCTTTTAAAAAATCTTCACGTTCTTCTTTATAGCTAACTTTTCTTTTTAATCTTAAAGTAAAAGTCTCTTCCTCCCACATCTTTTTTCTTTTATAATAATCTTTAACTATACTATAAAAATCTTGTGGAAACACTAACATTCCATATAATATTTGAAAATCTATTTCTTCTAAATTATAAAATTTGTTATATTCACTTATTAAAAACCTTGCTTTTTTAAAATTAAATGCAAAATTTTTCAAAACCTTATTTATTAAGTTACATAAATCATGCACTCTTAAATCAATTACTGAGTAATCAAAATCAATAAAATAAATTTCTTTATCTTTTATTATCATATTGTGATACACCAAATCATTATGACATAACACAATCTTATCTTCCCAACTACATGCTTTTAAATACTGATATTCACTTAAAAGTTTAATACTTTCATCCATGCGTTTCAAATTATAATCTACATTTTCTAGAAATATTTTATCAAATTCACTTTTTTTCTCATATTTACTTACTAAAGATTTAAATATTTTGATTTCTTCTTTTTTTATTGTAAGATTTCCAATCAAAGTTCCAGGATTATATCTATATCCATTATTATCATATCTAAATCCTTCTGAAGCATTGTGCATTTTTGCTAAACCCTCAGCTATCATTTTTAACTCTATTGGATTATTAAATTCACATTCTCTTCCTTCAATCAAATTCATAACAATATAATACTTATTATTATGTTTTGTGTAATAATTACCATAAATATTTTTTTCATATTCTATGACATTTAAAAACTTATTTTTCTTTAAGTATTCCATAGCTTTACTTATAAAATCTAAGTGTTTTATATCATAATTTATTTGTTTTAAAATTTTATTTCCTTTATCAGTAAATAAAATAAGCACTTTTCTTATTGGTATAACATCATATACTTTATAATCATATTTTTTAATAACCTCATCATATAAAGTGTATTCTTCGCTGTCACCCCTAACCATAAGACAACTCACCCCACTTTTTTAAAGCTGTAATTCAAATTCTATATTTTTTCAATTATAGTTTTAATTGAATCTTAAGTTTAAATCTAAAGCTATATCAAAGTTTCTCCATCTTCATCTACAGATTTATTCATTTTTCTTATATAATCTTCATCATTCCAATTTCTTTTATTTTTTCTATACTTATCATAAGTCCTCATAAATTCATGGGGATAAGACATCATAGCTAATATAAATTTTTCACTATCTTCCCCTAATCCTTCTGACTTACAAAAATGTTTTATATGCTCTTCCCACTTCAAATTTGCACCTTTTCTTTTTAATTTACTTAAAAGAAAATATCCATCCATTTCTACCATATTATAAGATATATCATAAAAGTTAACTATTTCTATACTCTTATTTTGTTGTAAATTATCAAAGCCAACATCAGTTAAACATATTTCTACATTTTCCATACTTCGAGCTATTAGCTCCATGTAATTATTTTCGTATATGTGATCAATGCATTTTTGCGCTCTTTGTAAATTGTCATCTCCATTTTTTTGTAAAAATTCTTCAAACACACCATCAGGACCATCTCTTTTTATTTTATCCATATGTTTATTCAGTCTTTTTATTTGAACCTTATACTCCTCAACAGCCTTACAGGTATCATTGTTTATTCTATATTTCAAATAACCATTAAAACCACAAGCTTTTTTATGAAATTCATTTATAATTTCAATTTGATTGAACACTCTTTCATCTAAACCTCTTTTACTTAAAGACTCATTATCTTTTAAAATAAAATCTATTTTCCTTACACCCTTTTCTTTTAAATATTCTTGAAAATTATCATAAAAAAATCTTCTCATTACTTAAAATACCTCCAATCCCAGTTATCCTTTTATAACTTATATTCTTTAAAAATATCTATAAATTCTTGTTTCTCATTTCTATCACTTATATATAGATTTAATTTTTTCAAGAAAAATTCTTCACCCCATGATTGTTTTTCCCAATAATATTGAATTCCTCGTTGCCAATAATCTTGAGGAAATTCCATAAAAGATGCCATTATAAAAATATCATCTTGATTTAATTTATGACTTTCCATATAAGCATAGAGTACCTCCTGTGCATTACATATATCCCATCTACTATATTTCATTCTTCTTATAAGCAAACTGCTTAAATCATGAAGATATGAGTCCAAAATGCAATAGTCAAAATCTATAATATTTATTCCATTTTGATTCACTAATACATTATGATGGGCATAGTCATGATGACAAAACCCCTGTGATTTCACATGGTTTTGCATAGTTTCCATATATTTAGAATTAAATAAATCATTTATACTTTTTTCACATCGGTCCAACTCTTCATCCATTATAGATAAATAAAGCTTATCAAAGTCGCTCTTTTCAGCCTTACTATCTATTCTCCTTTTAAAATCTAATATCTCATTTTTTCGTATCTTATATGTTTCTATCCACCTAAACCACCCTACCCTAGGATTCATATTAGGTTTAATTATAAAACCTTCACTTTTATTATGAAGCTCTCCTAACTTTCTAGCAGCATTTTTTACATCAATAACATTATTGTAATTACACTCTCTTACGCTTATCCATTTAGTTAAATATCCATAATTATTGTTAAACTTTATATAATCACTACCTTTAGTAGTTTTTATAATCTCTGGTATATGTTCAAACTTACTATTTTGAAGATGCTTTATAGCACCTAATATAAACATAAAATGTTCAAAATCGTATTTTATAATTTTTAAACAATATATATCTTCATCAGTTTCTATTCTATAAACGTTTTTATTTTTTTCTACATTTAATACATTAAGATTATATTGTAATTTTATAAATTCCTCTATATTGGGGTTATTCAAAAGTATCCCTCCCTAAATTCCTTATATATGTAATATATGAATTTTTATGTTAATATGTGTTTTATTTTTCTAATTTGTAACATATATTTTCCATTGTTCTAATATAGTAATATATACTTTTATATTTTTTTAAACATCCCTAAAAAATTATAAACATAAGAGAATTTATATGTTTGCTATTAGGTTATATATTTTAATAATATTTAAATTAATTAATTTATATAACCTAAATTCTATTGATTTCTTAGTCTTATATTAACTTTTAACATATTTGCACTATATTTTAGTTTACTTTTTGATTTAACAAGAACTATTTTAAGGGGGATATTTTTATGAAAATTGGGATTGATGCACGTGGTATCAATTGGTATAACGGTACTGGTATAGGTACTTATACTGAAAATGTTTTAAAAAATTTAATTAATATAGATAAAGATAATTATTATCACATTTATTGGTCAATGGATAAATATGAATGCTATCAAAAACCTAATACTAAAATCATATCAACATCTCGAAAACACCATAAATTTTTTCAAGATTATTTTTTCCCTTATGATTTAAAAAATCAAAATATAGACCTATACCATGTTCCCCAAAACGGTATAGGCCTTAGCAGTTCTATCAATTGCAAAAAAATCGTTACTATACATGATTTAATTCCATATATAATGCCAGAAACTGTAGGCAAAGGCTATCTTTTAAAATTTTTAAAAGAAATGCCTAATATAATAGATAATTCTCAAGGAATAATCACAGTATCAGAATTTAGCAAAAGAGATATATTGAAATTTTTTCCTATAGATGAAAATAAAATATTTGTAACACCATTGGCTGCTGATGCCAAATACAAGCCCCTAGATAAAACCATTTGTAAAGATCTATTAAAGAAAAAATATAATATTTCTAAAAAATTTTTATTATATTTAGGTGGTTTCAGTGAACGAAAGAATGTTAAATCATTAATAACTTCTTTTAGCAAAATATGCAATAACTTAGATGATGAGTATAATTTAGTTATTGTAGGTTCATATAAAGATGAATCTCAATATCTAATAAAATTAATGAATAGTTTAAATATGAATGATAAAATAATATTTACTGGTTTTGTACCAGATGAAGATTTACCTATTTTTTATAACGGCTGTGAAATATTTGTTTATCCTTCGCTATATGAAGGTTTTGGGCTTCCGCCACTTGAAGCTATGAATTGCAAAACACCTGTTATAACTTCTAATTTAACTTCAATTCCAGAAGTAGTTGGTGACGGAGGGATTTTAATTGACCCTTATAACTCTGATAAACTCGGTGATGCTATGGGCAATTTGCTTAGCAATGAAACTTTAAGAAATTATTATGCCGAAAAAGGATTTGAAAGAGCTCAAAACTTTTCATGGGGAAATACAGCTAAAAATACATTAAATGTTTATAAAACTGTTTATGAGACAATTGTTTAAATTAAAAAACTAAAAGTGTATGAACAAAAGTTCATACACTTTTAATTTGAGCACATTTAATAAATTAATAGATTAATAGATTAATAGATTAAATTACCTAATAATTTTTTTCATATGCCTTAACGAATTAGTATTCAAAATATATTCCAAGTTTTTATGCCTATACAGATTTTAAATATTTAAAATCCTAAAAATAATATATTGTTACTTAATACTTTATAACCTATCATAAAAATCAAAACTTCATATTTTTTACGTACCATTTTGAAAAAATATATTCTTCTTCAAAACCTATATTCTTATAAAGTTCAAATGCAACATTATTTGAACTTATAACTAATAACCTCATTGTTAATATGTTTTTATCTATAAAACCATCTATACATTTATATAATACCTGTCTTCCAATGCCACGTCCTCTATGCTCCTCTAAAACACCTATATTATCTATCCAACCAACATTATCAACTTCTGCTAACATATATATTCCTATTGGGAAATTTTTTTCATATATTAAACCTAAGAGTTTTTCATTTTCTCTATAAATCTCCAAAAATTCTCTAGCATCCTCTTTTGTTATAGTAGCTGCATTAATAGTGTCTTTAAATGCTTTATTATACAGTTCAACAAAAATGTCCAAGGTTTTTACTTCTAACTTTTCTAAAGTTATATTACTATCATTAAAATGTTTATGTTTTTTTATAAAATTATATCTCATAACAATAGCATCATATTTCTTTATAAATCCATGTTTAATAAAAAATTCCTCTATTTCAAACATTTCAGACCTAATACCCAGCGAAATTTCTGTTGCTTTTACTTTTTTACAAATATTAATGGCTTCATTCAATAAAATTTTAAATTGTTTTTCATATTTTTTTATAAGTTCAAAATTAAAATAAGTTTCAGTTATATATCCAACTCCACAAATTTTAATCTCTTTTGTTATTACACCAATAACTGCTACTATATTTTCATCATCTACTATAGTTAAAATTTGAGTACCAAACTGAAATACTTCACTTTCAAAAAAATCTGTCATTTCATTAAAAGTTTTAGTATAATTCTTATCACATTGAAGAATTAAATTATATAAATTTTCTTTCAAATCTCTTGATAATTCATTGAATTTTTTTATCTTAGCAGTCATCAATACTCCCTTTGTTTAAATATTTTTATAATATT
Organism: Clostridium sp. ATCC 25772; assembly: GCF_001573875.1. Classification (NCBI taxonomy): domain Bacteria; kingdom Bacillati; phylum Bacillota; class Clostridia; order Eubacteriales; family Clostridiaceae; genus Clostridium; species Clostridium sp. ATCC 25772. Next base: position 104,286 of record NZ_LFRG01000002.1, on the reverse strand, counting down.
ATATATTTATATTATAACATGAAATTTACCATAAAAAAGTAAAATATTTTTTTATTTTTATTTATCAAAAACTATAGATTTTCCAAAAGCAAAAAATTCTCTTGCATACATAACTGGAACTAAACACCATCTAGTCCTACTAGTATATAACCTAGTATTTTTATATTTATTTCGATTCGCTAGCATTTTGCTCCTTGCACCATGAAAATCTGTTGTTACAATTGTAACATCATTTTCTCCTATTTCTGTACCAGTTATATTTTCTATTACACCCCTAGAGTAATTAAAATTTTCATAAGTATTTGTAGACTTATTCTCCATAACAATCCTATTATTATCAATTCCTTTAGATACTAAGTACCTTTTCATACCTTCTGCTTCGCTAATATTTTCTTTAGAGCCTTTTCCACCAGACACTACTATTATGCCTTGAAAATTGGTTTTATCTATATAATCAAGTGTAGCATCTAATCTATCCTTTAATGTAGTACTCAACGTTTCTCCTTTAATACCTGCTCCTAATACAATTACATAATCACAAGACTCTATGCTTTTTTTGGGATATAGAATTATATATGCCTCTGTTATGATAAATATTAAAATACAAATAGCTACAACAGTTTTTATAATCTTGTGTGTTTTATTTTTTATACTATAAGAAAATATTTTTTCTCTAAACCTTCCATATAGCATAAGAACTATACCTATAACTAAATAAAAACCACTAAAAGTGATGTACCCCAAAATTGTATTTATGCACAAAAAATATCCTATACATAAAACACCTAAAACAAACAATATTTTTTTCATTCCCCCTCCTAATTAACCTAATTAATTCCATTATATATCTATTATACTTGATTTATATAAGTTTATATATTTTAATTTCAGCTTATATTTTATCAAATAAAATTTTTTTACTTCTCAACCTTCACTGTAAATTTTTATAATAAAAAACACTACCAATTAAATAATTGATAGCATTTTTTATAGATAGCACATTATATTATAAAAATTCTTTTAACCCTTCCTGCCCTTTAATAGAATTTAATAAATATTTCATTTCTTGATCCTTCGACTTATCCATCACAAGTATAACATCCCCAGCATCTACAATAACCAAATCTTTTAGTCCAAAGCCAATAATTAGTTTATCTTTGCCAAATATTGAACAGTTCTCACTTTCATCTAAAAATGATGGTCCTGATATATTGTTACCTTTATTTTGTTTTAAAAATCTAGTTAATGCATTGAAACTTCCTATATCATCCCAAACAAAACCGCATTTTATAACATATGCCTTTCTAGTTTTTTGCATAATTCCAAAATCAACAGATATACCATCAATCTTTTGATACTGTTCACTTATAACTTCTTCTTCTTCTTCCTCTCCAATACTTTGATATATTTTATTTATAAACTCATACATCTTAGGGAGATATCTTTGCATCTCCCTCAAATATATATCAGCTCTCCATACAAACATTCCACTATTCCATAAATAGGTCCCTTTCAATAGAAAGTCTTTAGCCACTTCAGAATTTGGTTTTTCTGTAAATCGTTCCACTCTAAACGTTGGTATAGCAGCTACAACTGGTCTTCCCATTTCTATATATCCATATCCAGTTTCTGGTCTAGTAGGATTCACCCCTATTGTTACAAGCCCTCTTTTTTTATCTGCTATTTCTATTGCTTGATTTATAGTTTCGGCAAACTGCTTTTCACCTTCAATATAGTGATCAGATGGTAACACTACCATAACAGCTTCTTTATCTTTTTTTAGAAGCTTTGCAGCAGACAAACCTATACAAGTAGCAGTCTCTTTATTCTCAGGCTCCATAAATATATTTTCCTTATTTATTTCAGGCAACTCCTCATATATTTTATCTATATATTCTCTATTAGTAACAACAAAGATATTTTCTTTATCGATTATTGGCTTAATCCTATCAACAGTATTTCTAAGAAAACTTTTATTGTTTACAGTTTTTAAAAACTGTTTTGGATTATCTGATCTTGATAAGGGATATAATCTTGTTCCTTTTCCACCTGCTAAGATTAATGCATATAACAAAATATCACCTTTATTTATTGCTTAATTCTATTTTATGTAAATCTTATTTTTTTTGTGATAGTCTTCTGCATAATTTTTGTTAATTAATTTATTTTTTTGTTAATATATAAAAAAAGCATGCACTAGATATACCTCAAAGTATACCTAGACATGCTTAATTTCAATTATACTGTTTTAATTATTTCAAGAACTAATTTAGATGCACTAACTAAATCTTTAACATGAAGATGTTCTTCTAATGTATGTGCTTTTCTTTCACCAATTCCTAAGTTAACTGCTTTTAAACCATTAGCATTTAAAACGTTAGTATCGCTTCCACCACCTGTTCCTTGTAACACCATTGGTAAGTTAAGGTTCTTACATGCAGTTTTAGCTATTTCAACTACATTTTCATTTTCTGAAACATTAAATGGTTGATACATTCTAGTAGCTTTAAATTCAATTTCAGCTCCAAACTTCTTACCTGCATCTTCAAAACATTTACGCATATGACTTGTTTGAGCATCTAATTTTTCTTTATTTAAACTTCTAGCTTCTGCCTTTATTTCAACTATTGGAGATACTATATTATTTGGTCCATCTGCTACTATTTTTCCTATATTCGCAGTTGTCTCTTCGTCTATTCTTAGAAGTTTCATATTACTTATAGCATCTGCTGCAACTTGTATTGCGCTTACGCCCTCTTCTGGACATACTCCTGCGTGAGCTGGAGTTCCTTTTACAGTTACTGTAATTGCATCTTGTGCTGGTCCTTTAACTATTATTTGTCCTGGTTCTCCACCGCTATCAAGTACAAATGCAATTTTTGAATCTAACTTAGAGTAATCTAAATTTTTAGAACCAAATAATCCGCCTTCTTCAAATATAGAAAATACTATCTCTAATGGTCCATGTTCTATATTGTTTTCTTTTATAACTCTCAAAGCTTCAACTATTGCAGCTATTCCAGCTTTATTGTCTCCACCTAATATTGTTGTTCCATCACTGTATATAACATCATCCTTTATTATTGGTTTAATTCCATTACCAGGAGACACTGTATCCATATGACAACTAAATAATATAGGTTGTACTTTTTTTGTTCCACTTAATTTAGCTATAACATTTCCTGCATTAGATCCAACTTTAGACCCTGCATCATCCATCTCAACTTCTAACCCCAAATTTTTCAACTCTTTTAGTATAAAATTTGCAAACTCTTTTTCATTTTTAGTTTCACTATCAATTTGAACATATTTTAAGAACTCGTTTAATATTCTTTCTTTATTTACCATGTCACCCTCCTATTTTATGTAATTTATTTACTTTCATTACAATTATTATTTATTTTAAATTATATTAATAACAAAGTAAACGTGTTTTGTACAAATCATTAAATTTTTTTCATTTTTTAATAAATTGATTCATTTAAAGTAAAAATAAGTACCAAAGTTTTTAATACTTTAGCACCTATTTTCATTATATAAAAACTTAAATAACTCTATATTGGAAAATGTAATGGTGCTCCTGGTCCTAGCGGTAATCCTAATGCAAACCATACCATAAGTAACATAGTCCATCCTACTAAGAAAATCATTGAATATGGTAACATTGTTGATATTATAGTACCAATTCCAGAATCCTCATCATAAGTTTGTGCTACTGTTACTATAAGTGCAAAGTAACTCATAAGTGGAGATATAATATTTGTTGTTGAATCCCCTATTCTATATGCAACCTGTGTTAATTCTGGCGATAATCCTACTTGCATGAATAACGGTACAAATATCGGTGCCATAATAGCCCATTTAGCTGATGCAGAACCCATAAATAAGTTTATAAATCCTGTAACTATTATAAAGGCCACTATTAATGGTATTCCAGTAAATTTCATAGCTTCTAACCCTGCTGCTCCTTTTACTGCAATTATTGTTCCAAGTTGAGTATAGTTAAAGTATGCTATAAATTGTGATGCAACAAAGGCTAATACTAAATATCCACCCATACCTGCCATTGCTTTACTCATAGCTGAAACTACTTGCTTATCGTCTTTTATTGTTCCTGCTCCTATTCCATAAGCTACTGCTGGAATTAAAAAATACATCATTATTACAAAAACTATTCCATTCATAAATGGAGAGTGTTCGATAACCGAACCTGTTTCAGGATGTCTTAATATAGCTGCTTTTGGTGCCACTAATAGTATAGTTCCTATTAATAACACTAGTAATGATAATCCAGCAAATTTCATTCCTTTCTTTTCTTCTTTGCTTATTTTATCTAATTTTAATTCATCCATAGAACCTTTGTATTCACCAAGCCTTGGTTCTACTAATTTTTCAGTTATCAACGTACCTAAAATAGTTATTAAAAATGTAGATACAAACATAAAATAAAGATTTGACATAGGATTAACATAATATGATGAATCAGCCATTCTAGCAGCTTCTGTACTTAATCCTGCTAATAATGGGTCTATAGTTCCAATAACTAAATTTGCACTAAATCCTCCAGATACCCCTGCAAAAGCAGCTGCAATACCTGCCATTGGATGTCTTTTAAAACTAGCAAATATTAATGCTCCTAGTGGTATTAATACTATATAACCTGCATCTGATGCAATGTTTGACATTATACCAGCAAAAACAACTACTGCTGTTATTAAGCTCTTTGGAGTTGATAAAACTAATTTTCTTATTAACGTTGATATAAGTCCTGTACCCTCTGCAACTCCAACACCTAACATAGCAACTAAAACTGTTCCTAGTGGCGCAAAACTTGTAAAATTCTTCACCGCATTTTCAAATATATATCTTATGCCATCTGGTGTTAATAAACTTACAACTGAAACTACTGAATTTGTAACTTCTTTAGTTTCTTTGTCAATTTTTGTAAAATTAACAGCAACACCCATCTTATAACATATATGTGATACAACCATAACTATAAGACATAAGATAAAAAATATTGTCACTGGATGTGGAAGAGCGTTTCCAACTCTTTCTACTCCATCCAAAAATCTTTGAAACAAACTTTTTCTTTTCTCGACTTTAGCCTCCATAAGTTCTCCCCCTAAATTTATTCTGTTTTTGAAAATTTTGTCCTTAAATTAATTATTTGGAAAAATTTTTAGACAATTTGAATGTTAGCATATGAATTTGTTTCAGTCAATTAAATTTATACTATAAAATTTTCTGAATATACATATTTTGTTCATTTTTATTAACTTTTATATGTATATCGCTATTTTCCTATATTTTTTATATTTTATTATTTTTTTAATTTATATTGTTCATTTTCTATATTGCAATTTATTTTTAAGTTTTATTCTTTTGTCTGTTTTTTTAATTTGATTAATCTTGTTAATTTTCTGTTAATATTTAATTAATTTTTTTTAAATATTTAATTAAATACTTCTTATATTTCTGATAATCTTCTTATTAAATTTAATTTTTATAAAAAATATATTTTTTAATGAATATTTTCTATTGAAATTACTAATTCTATATTTGTGAAAGATTTTAATTTTAAATAGGGAGGTGTTAATTTTGTATATGTATGAAATTGATAGTCCTTTAAATAGTAATGATTTAAAACATCCATCTAACTTAGTAGAAAATGAGCCTAATAGTAATTCTAAACCTGCACTTAATTCAAAATTTGATTTAGATTATAAAAGAACCGTAGATTTTACTAATGCAAATGGTGAAGATATTACACATTTTAAACACAATGTGGTAAAAACAGGTTCTTATGACTCTCAATAATTTTTTACAATTGCCAGTGTTTATGCTCTTTACTCTGTAATCGAGCAATTTATCTTATAAAATACCTCTAGCCCTCATTATAAATAATGAGGGCTATAATTTTTAATTAATTATTTTATTAATTATTTTTTCAAGCTCATTAATTTTATCTATACAGTCCTTTTCTGATGCTCCCGTTGTGGATAAGTAAAATTTAATTTTAGGCTCAGTACCAGAAGGTCTAACTACAATCCAGGAACCATCTTTTAATATAAATTTTAAAACTTTAGCTTTAGGTAAATTTAATTTTTCACATGTTTTGTCTTCTACAACTTCCCTTTTGCCACTTTCATAATTTTCTAACATTTTTACTTCCATATTATTTTCTTTAACTATATAATAAAATTCATCTTTAAAATTCTTTATTATAGACTCTATCTTTTCTTTCCCTTTTATCCCCTTAAATTCAAAGGATAATAATTTTTCTTTATTGTACCCATATTTTTCATATATGCTTTTCAGCTGCTGATGTAATGTTAATCCTTTAAGTTTATAATACAGTGTCATTTCACAAATAATTGATAATGCAATAACAGCATCTTTATCTCGAACAAAATCACCCATTAAGTATCCATAACTTTCTTCAAATCCTAAAAGAAAATTTTTATCCTTATTTTCCTCTATCAATTCCCCAATATATTTAAAACCTGTAAGCACTTCTAAAACGTCAAATTGAAAATCATTTTTAAACTTTTTCACCATATCTGTGCTTACTATAGTTTTCACTATAATAGAATTTTTTAAAAGTTTATCTTTTTCCGTTAAACTACTTAATATATAATAACTTAAAAGCACTCCAACTTCATTTCCTGTCAGAATTTTATAGTCACCTGTAAAATCTTTTGCCATAACTCCAATTCTATCGCAATCAGGATCTGTAGCTAATATTATATCTGCATTTTTCTCTTTTGCAATTTCAATTCCTAATTGAAATACTTCAGGCTGCTCTGGATTAGGATAAGGTACAGTAGGAAAATTTCCATCTGGCTCTTCTTGCTCCTTTACAATCTGAAATGTATAATTTAAATCCTTCATAAGTAACATTATAGGTTTTCTTCCTGTGCCATGTAATGGCGTATATACAATATTTAAATTTGTTCCATATTTTTTTATTATATCTTTTCTAATTAGTATACTTTTTACCTTATTTAAATACTTTAATATAAATTCGTCACCTATATGTTCTATAAGATATTCTTTTTCTAATTCGGTTTTACATAGCCCTTTTATATTTTTAAATCCTTCAACAATACTAATTTCTTTAAGTATGTTTTTAGCAATATTATCTGTAACCTGAACTCCTTTATCATCATAAACTTTATATCCATTGTATTCTTTAGGATTATGAGATGCTGTTATGACTATTCCACCATTACATTTTAATTCTCTTACTGCAAAAGATAATATAGGTGTAGGTGTCAATTCTTTAAACATATACGCTTTTATTCCATTACTAGCCAATACATTAGCTGCAAATCTAGCAAATTCTTTGGAACTATTTCTTGAATCATATGCAATGACTACAGAAATAGGATCTTTATATTTTTTTATTAGGTACTTAGAAAAACCTTCTGTAGCTTTACTTACAGTGTATTTATTTAATCTATTAGTTCCACTTCCCATTATCCCTCTAAGCCCACCAGTTCCAAACTCCAAATCTTTATGGAATCTATCTTCTATTTCATCTTCATCTATATTTATAAGCTCTTTTTTACTTAATTCGTCTATAACTTCACAACTCATCCATGAATCATATCTTCTTTTATAATCATCATTCTTCATTCATTTTCTCCTTTCTTACCTATACATAATCAAATAAACAATAGAATCAGTATTATCACAAATCTTTAGCCTCTTATTTCTTTTTATATGCCTTAAAAAACATGTGCTAATTTGAATTAAGTTTTTACACCTAATATAAGTTATGCAAATGTATAGAATGCAAACTTTTAAATAGCACATGTCATAATATTAATATATGTAATTATATTAGAAAATTTCGTTTAATTTTATTCTTCAGTTTTCTCTTCTCTTTTTTCTTCTGTCTTTTCTTCTATTTTCTCTTCTTCATTCTTATCCTCAGATACAAATTCTAAATTGTCTTCAGCTAATTTTCCACCAGTTTTTTTAAGTAAGTCGAATATTTCTTCATCGTTAAGATGTTCAGCAGCTAATCTCTCTTTAAATTCTGTAAAAAGTTCTTCTTTGAAATACTTAGCATTTATTCTTGGGAAATTAGATAATGCCTCGAACCCAAATTCTTTAGCTTTGTTAACGCCTTCAATATTATACTTGAAATAATATTTGCTTTCTTTTTTTAACATTTCTCCAACATTTATTTTTTCACCACTATTATTAAATATTAAAATTAACTTTTCATATGTATTTTTCATATAACTAACTCCTTTATATATGACTTTTATATTTTATTATATATAAAATAATATATTTAAACCACAACATTCAACATTTATATATTATATATTATTCTAATATCTATTGCACAATTAATGCAATATAAACTTTATATAACTTTTATATTGAAATTGTATAAAATCACTTTTAAATTATGTATAGAAAAAATGGAGAGTGCTCTCCACTTTTTCTACTTCACAAATTCCTCCAACTTATCAAATGCAACCTCTGGATTTAAGTAAAATTCACTACTTCTTAGTTTATAAAATTTCCACCCAACACGTTCTAAGGTATGCTGCCTTTGCAAACTTTCTTTCCATGAGTATTTATCACTTCTTTTTCCACCTACGCACTCTACTGCTATACGTTTTTCTGCATCTACCATAAAATCTATATCATATTTTCCAACTTTAACCTTTGGGGTAACTTTAAAATTATTTTTTTCTAATTTTTTCAATACATCTTCTTCAAAGTCACTCAATACTATATTATTGCTATAATTATCATTATTATGCTTTTTATAGTTCATACAATAATCTAAAAGCTTATATCTTATACATTTAGGGTTTAAATCTTCTAAATCTACAGAATGGAATAGCCACATTTGATTTCTAGCTCTACTTGCAGCTACATTAAACCTTCTAATATCAGATTCTTTTGCAAGTGTATTATATTTAACATTGTTTGCAATAACTAATGTTAAGAAAATAACATCTCTTTCATCTCCTTGGAATGAATAAGCATCACCACAAACAATATTCCTTTTTACCATTTCCTCCATGCCAATTCGCTCAACTAGTAAATTTTCAATAACTTCAGCTTGAGTATCTCCTAGTAAGGATATAACCCCTATGGTCATATTTTCATAAGTTTTATCACTAAGACATTCTTCTATTTTATCAACTATAGCATAAGCCTCTTTTAGATTTATGGATTTTTTCTCATCTCTAAAGGCTTCATCTACTTTAGTAGCTTTTAATGGTTCTTTTAACGGATTGTCATTTTTACTACATCTTAATGGAATTATTTCATTAGAGTATGAAATACTATTACTAAACCCTATTATATCCTCAACACTTCTAAAGTGTTCTTTTAAGACTAATCTATTTGGGAATACCCTTAGTGCAGTTGTATACAAACTTGTTTTTAAATCAAACCACTGTGAATCTGGTATATCTTTTAAATATGTTTCTATAAGCTTTTCTACAGTTTCTGCATCTTTTCCTATTGCCTCTGGACTTATCTGTTTTTCATCTCCGACAATGACCGCTCTTTCTGCCCTCATAAGAGTTGTTAGTGCAGTTATATCACTTTGACTACTTTCATCAACAATTATTACATCAAATAAATTTTCATTTACCTGTAAATTTTCTATAACTCTATTAATTGGCATTATCCACACTGGAATAACATCTTTGCACTTTTCCATTTCCTTTTGAGCCATTTTTCTATATTTTATAGCTTGTGCTCCAGTACCTTTACCAATTCTTTTTATAGATTCCATCCATGCGAAGAGACTTCTCTTTTGGGATTCAGTGGTTCTTTGTATTTGATTATACCAACTTTGCTTACTAACAATTTCTTTTACTAGATTATTTTCTACTATCTTTTCTTGATGTAAATTTTTTTCTAATTTCATAATGTCATTAACATGCATCATAATTATATAATCATAGAAAACCTTATACTTAAATGCATCATGAAATTTTACAAACTCATTTGTTAAAACATCTCCTCTTAACGCAAACATGTATTTAGTAACTTTGGGACATACTTGTAACATCTTATCTCTAAGCATTATAAGCTTGTCTAATCTATATGCATTGGTCCTTACATAAGAAACCTTTGCATTATATGCCTTTATAAACCTCACATTACCTTTTTCTATATTATTTGATAGTTCATCAAAAACATCATATTTTCTTAGTTCTTTTACTATATTATTTATTTCATTTTTTATCGAATTTATATTTTTTATTGAACGCAAACTTATTAGTGACTCTTTTATATAGCTAAAAGTATCTTTATTATATAGATTTATTTCTTTACTAAAGTGTTTTGCCTTTAATAAATTTAATATTTTATCTTTATAGCTAGAATCCCAACTTGTAACTATTTCTATTTTTTGTATTGCATCCTCTACTTTAACTATATAATTTTTTTCATTTATATCTAAAGTTTCTCCGTCTAATTCTGTAATACCATTATTAAAATAATTTTTAAAGTCACGTTCTAATTCATTAAGTTTTATATACATATTTATTACTTCTACTTGTTCTTTTGATGTTATATTATTATAATTTACCTTTATATCTTCCAATATATACTTAACATTTCCATGTAACATCTTAAAGAAAGTTGTCACTTTTCCTTTTTCATTGATAACTTTATCTACAGATTTAAAATCCTTTTTAAACTTATCAAAATCTAAATCTGATGGTAATTCTACAGTGCTCTTATTCAATTCAGCTTTCAAATTTGATATTTCGCTAATTTGTTCTTTACAATGCTTTAAAAAACTATCCCAAAACTCTCTCGAAGTATTACTGCCATGATAAACTTTCATAAGTTTTTCAACATAAGTGTTTTCTATTTCACACAGCGTTTTATAACCATCGTCTAATAGATTAATTAAATGACTATTATTATAACTAGTTATATCTTTATCACTCCAATTAGATAAAACTTTGTTATGATGTTCTATATTAGCTACCTCTTTTATATACTGAGTCATAAGTTTTATTACAATTTCTAAGTTAGGAAGTTTTGAAATATTTCCTTTTATACCTTCGTAAAACTCTAAATCACTATTATCAAAAGTTTCTAAAAGTTGTATAACGTTATTTAACTCATCCTCATTTATTGGAGGATGATCTTTTATGCAAAGATTATCATCAATATAATTTAAATCTTCATGTTCTCTAATATACTGAGCCATATCCATTAAAGTATATTTATCCCCATTATATTCAATGGTTAAATTTTCATTTTCTTCTATTTTCTTTAACTCTTCATATATGGCCTCTTGATTAGCCCTGCACTCTTTCAATTTATATCTTAAAAACTTAAATTGTTTTTTTAACTCCAAAGTATCTAAAGATAAATTTTCTGTTATTTTCCTTACAGAATTATCAAGATCATCCATAGCTTTAGCATCATCACCTAAAATACTCATACATAATGATCTTATTTCATCAGGTATTTTATTGTTTAAAACCCTAAGAGCTCTATCCGTTTGGCTTGTTACTAATACCCTTTTACCATGAGCTAACAAATGACAAATCAGATTTACTATAGTATGACTTTTTCCTGTTCCTGGAGGACCTTGAACCACAACTCCAAAGTTCTCTGAAATCCTTTTTACAATATCTTTTTGCTCTTCATTATATGGTAGTGGAAATAATAAATCTTCTCCTAATTCATTCCATTTTTCAACAGATAAATCATCTTCTTTCACTTCCTCATTTTTCACCAAAGCCTCTATGGTCTTAGGTATTACACCACCATTTTTTATATGTTCAATCATTGAGTTCAATTCTACATTCCAAAGTCTAGTATCAACTTTTCTAAAAATAATAATTGGTTCATTGTAAAAAAACAATCCTTCTTTATCGTTTATATCTAAAAGAGAAGTAAATTTACCATAATTGCCATCAAAATCTATTTTAAAAGAATCTGATATATATTTTATACCTTTTATAACTTCTTCATCACTTTTCACATCAATCCCTAAACTTTTTAGTTCCACTGAATTTTTAATTACATTTTCAAGTGATATATTATTTATGTCAGTTAAAAAATCAAGCTCAGCATTAGTAATATTATTATATGGTTTTAAAATAAACTTACTATTTTTTTCATCAAAATTCAATGTCATTTTTGTAGTTAGTATAGGGTGACTTATATTAATATTATCAATATTTCCTACAAGTAATCCGTGACCATAAACCACTTCTAAATTCTCACTATTTTTCTGTAATTTTAAATATATTTTAGAAAACTTATCATATAATTCTTTATTAACTTTATCTATTTCAACCCAATTTTCATCAACTTCATTATTTAACTTAACTCCTAATAAATCTGATAAACTAGACTCAAAAAATACCTCTTCATACTCATTTACATTTCTTATTTTTTTATCATTAATATTTTTCACGCTAAGAAGATATGTAAATATTTGCTCTACCTTTTTATTTATATCCAAATTTTACCCCTCCATATTTTTTATATTAACTTATCATAAATTTTCCTATTATTTATATTTTCAGTTACATTATAAGATTTTAACCTAGAGTTTTAATTTACTTTTATTAAGTAAGAATTTTTTAGATTAAATGAAAATATATAGTTAGTAGACTTTTATGGTAATTAATTAATTTTTTACTACTTATCTCTATAATAATTTGAATTTAAATCTTGATGTATACGTTAAAATTTAATTTTCAAACCTATATTTTTATTATAAAAATTACTTTTAGATACCTTATTATGGTTTAACTCTTATCCTTTATTATAGTTTATACTAGTATTTTACACAATAAATTACTTTTTCTATATATAAAGATATATAGCCTTATTAACCACATTATATAAATGATAATTTTTTATCTTATTTTGTTATTTTTTAGTATTTTTTAGTAAATTATTTATTTTTATTATAAATTTATCTTTTAAATTGTATCTTTTTTACAATTATTTAGTTTATACTAAATCTTTCTGAAAAATGTTCTAAATAATTCATATTTTTTTAATTTTTGCAAGTTAAGTTGGATATTTTTTTAACATTTTGTAGTATAATAATATTGCAACGTAAACATTTACTGTATATATATTGAAGCTTTTATATAAAAAAACGATTCAACAATACATATATTACTTAAATTGTTATTAATTTTTTAATGCTATTTTAACAATTAAATTTTATTATTTATTACATAATTTAATTAACATAACTATTTTTTTACTGAAAGGTATTTTATTTACCTTACTTTACAACTTAAAATTATATGAATTAAAGGGGATGCTCATATGTTTATATTTGAAACACAGTTAAAAAAAGTTAAACACAATGTTTTAAAAAGTGTTGCAATTTTAGCTAAAGAAGATAGACTAACGACAGAAGAATTAAGTAAAATTCATGAAACTATAGTAGATGAAGACAAACCACAATACAGGTGTTGTGTCTATAAAGAAAGAGTGATCGTTGGTCAACGTGCTAAATTAGCAGCTGGATACTTACCTAAAGGAGATGATATGAATCATCTTGAAGATATAAAAAACAGGGATCAAGTTATATATGTTGTTGAAGCCGCTTGTGATAAATGTCCAATAAATAAATATACAGTTACTGAAGCCTGCAGAGGTTGCGTTGCACATAAATGCATGGAAGTTTGTCCAACTAAGGCTATGGTACGAGTTAATGGAAAAGCCTTTATAAACCAAGAACTTTGTAAAGAATGTGGATTATGTAAAAAGCAGTGTCCATATCATGCTATTTCTGAAGTTCTAAGACCTTGTAAAGTTGTATGTCCTACTGGTGCTCTTTCAGTAGCCGAGGATAGACGAGCTTTAATTAAAGAAGAACTTTGTATTGAATGTGGTGCATGCATGAAAGCTTGCCCTTTTGGTGCAATCTCTGATAAGAGCTTAATCGAACCTGTAGCAAGAAGACTTTCAAACAAAGAAAACCTTTATGCTGTAGTTGCACCTGCAATTGCTGGTCAATTTGGCCCTAATGTAACTTTAGGACAAATTAAAGCTGCACTTATTAATGTAGGGTTTAAAGATATGTATGAAGCTGCTTGTGGTGCAGATATCGTAACAATAAACGAAAGTAATGAATTTGTTCATAGAATGAATAATGGTAGCAAGTATATGACAAATTCTTGTTGTCCAGCTTTCTTAACGTATATAAATAAAAAATTTCCTAAAGAATCTATGAATATATCATCAACAGTTTCACCTATGATAGCTACAGGAAAATATATAAAATCTATAGATCCTGATGCTAAAGTAGTTTTTATTGGACCTTGTACAGCAAAAAAAGCAGAAATGCGCAGAGATGATGTTAAGGACATAATAGATTATGTTTTAACTTTTGAAGAAATTTCTGCTCTTTTAGATGCTTTTAATATGGATCCGGAGAACTGTGAAACTCTACAAGCCGATGACGCTTCAATTTATGGACGTGGTTTTGCAGCTGGTGGTGGATTAACTTCCGCTATTGAAAATTATATAAAAACTGAAAGTATTGATATTCAATTTAAGCCAATAAAAGTAAGTGGACCTTTCGATATAAAGAAAACTATGACTATGGCCAGTATTGGTAGACTTCAAGGTAATTTCATAGAGGGAATGATGTGCGAAGGCGGATGCGTTGGTGGTGCTGCTACTGTATTACCTCCACTTTCTACTAGAGCAACTTTTGCTAAAGAAAATGCAAGATCTACACATAAGGCAGTAATTGACAATCCTAAAATTGATGAATATAAAGATTTAGATTTAGAAAGAGATTTATCTGAATAAAAAAAAGAGGCTTTGCCTCTTTTTTTATTTACAAGAATTTCTTTCAACTATTTCATATGGTAAAACAAATTCTTTAGTATCAATTTCGTCTTTATTTAAAATTTTAATTAAAGCTCTCATACTTAAAGAACCCATATCATATAGTGGTTGAGATACTGTTGTTAAAGTTGGATAATACATAGCTGCTAAGTCTGTATCATTAAATCCCATAACACTTACTTCATCTGGCACTTTTATATTTTTTTCTCTTAAAGCATTTATAGCACCAACTGCAACTTCATCACTGCTACAAAAAATAGCATCAAAAGAATTTTTACTTAATATTTCGTTTGTACCTTTAAATCCTTCTTGCGCATTTAAGGATGAAAAATACACTAAATTATCATTGTACTCTAAATCTTCTTCAACAGCTTTTTTATATCCTTCAAAAAATTTTTGGTAATTTCCTCCATACATTTCAGGGAAAAATCCAATATAAGCTATTTTTTTATTACCTTTTTCTATAAGATATTTTGTTGCATCATATGCAGCTTGAAATATATCTATAGTTACACTTGGATATTTTTTTTGAGAATCTTCTGTTCCCACAGTTACTACAGGTATTTCTAGTTCATTTATAAAGTCTTCTACTTCTTTTACAAGAGCATTTCCCATATATAATATACCGTCAACCATTTTTTCTTTTAACATTCTAAAACTATCTTTTTCTTTTTCTATATCCAAGTCTGTATTACATAACATTATATTGTAGTTATATATATTAGCAACATCTTCTGCTCCCCTAACAACTTCTGGGAAAATATCACTTGCTATATCTGGAATTATAATCCCTATAGTGCTAGATTTATGAGTCTTTAAGCTCCTAGCTAAGATGTTAGGTCTATAGCCTAATTTATCTATAGCATCTAGCACTTTTTTCTTAGTATCCTCATTAACCACATTTATACCATTTAATACTCTAGAAACAGTTGCTATTGATACTCCCGCTTCTTTAGCTACATCTTTTATTGAAGCCGCCACATTAATCACTCCTATTATAAATTAAACTTACTATCTATAGTAAGTTATACTTGTGCAATTTACAATAGTTTTTCCCTATAAATTAAAATATATGTTATAAAACAACAATATGTCTACATTCTTTTAAATATAAATTAAATTTTCTAACAATTAATCCTGTTTTTATTGAAACATTCACAGAATTTCCAACATTTTTATACAAATATAATAATCAAAAAATATTAATAGTGACGGTATGCAAATTGACTTTATAAGTTCTTTAGCTATAACTTTCTTATTATTAGCTTTAACAATTGAGTCTTCATCTAAATTTTCATTTTCCTCTAAATTTCTTTTATTAATTTTATTATTAATATTATTTCTAAAAAATACTAAAAACATAATTATTATAGGTAGGTTAAATGCAATAATTATATAAAATATATTTTTATCCCAAACCATAAAATCCTCCCAATAAAATAACTATAATTATTATCTTGATATCTAATATATTTTATTTTTATTCCCTACATTCTATACCTTTTATTACAAATTTTAAAAATAAAAGGAGAGTATCTCCTAAAATAATAAAAATCATTTTAAATACTCTCCTAAATATACTATAGTTTTTCAACTGTAAGTTTTAAATTTTCTCCGTTAACTTTAACTTCTTGATAGTTTGCATTTCCACCATAAACAATTTCTACTGCAAGAGTATCTTTTGCTATTTGTTCTTCAAACTTCTTAATTATATTTTCTAACATTTCATTTCCTGAAACATAGATATTAATTTTATCTGCAACTTCAAATCCACTTTCTTTTCTCATGTTTTGGATTTTACTTAATATCTCTCTTACATGACCTTCTTCTCTAAGCTCTTGAGTAATTGTAGTATCTAAAACTACTCCCATTTCACCTTCACCAGCAAATGCATATCCCTCAAGACCTTGCATTGTTATTAATAACTTTTCACTATTTAATTCTATATCAGTTCCATTAACTTCTATATTTACAGTGTTTCCATTATTTATAGTTTGTGCAAGTTCCATTTGGTTCATTTCGCCAATAGCTTTTCTTATTCCTGGTATTAATTTACCATAAGCCTTTCCTAGTACAGGAAGATTTGGTTTTATTTCAAAGTTAACATATTTAGAAAGGTCTGCACCTAGCTCTACTTCTTTTATATTAAGCTCATCCTTAACTATAT
Source organism: Clostridium sp. ATCC 25772 (assembly GCF_001573875.1). Classification (NCBI taxonomy): domain Bacteria; kingdom Bacillati; phylum Bacillota; class Clostridia; order Eubacteriales; family Clostridiaceae; genus Clostridium; species Clostridium sp. ATCC 25772. The sequence goes on along the minus strand of NZ_LFRG01000002.1, from coordinate 87,278 downwards.
CTCCATAATACTCTGGAAGAGACTTTGCAGAAACTAACATTTTACCAAGTGGCTGTCTATTCTTTATGTTAGCTCCATTTCTTGCACTTCTTCCAAGCTTAACTATTGTATATGCTCTATCCATATCTTCTTCTAAATTAGCATCTGCTAATTCAGCTTTGTATTCTGGCCATTTACATAAGTGAACACTTTCTGGTGCATTTTTATCGAATGCAACTACTAAGTTTTGATAGATTTCCTCTGTTACAAATGGTATAAATGGAGAGGCAATCTTAGCTAAAGTAGTTAGCACTCTATAAAGTGTCATATATGCGCCTATTTTATCTTCTGTTAATTCTTCAACCCAGTATCTAGATCTATTTCTTCTTACATACCAATTTGAAAGTTCATCAACAAATTCTTCAAGTTCTTTAGCACCTTGTGTTATTCTATAATTTTCTAAATGTTCATCAGTGGATTTAACTAATGAATTAAGTTTAGACATCATCCATTTGTCCATTACATTCTCAGATACAAAATCTTCGTATTTAGTTGGATCAAATTTATCTAACTCAGCATATAAAATATAGAAAGAGTATACATTCCATAATGTTCCTATGAACTTTCTTTGAGCTTCTATAACTGCCTCTTCATAGAATCTTGATGGTAACCATGGTGCACTAGCAGTGTAGAAATACCATCTTAAAGCATCTGCACCTTGATTTTCTAATACAGTAAATGGACTTAATACATTTCCTTTATGTTTAGACATTTTTAATCCGTCTTTATCTAAAACGTGTCCAAGTACTATACAGTTTTCAAATGGATTCTTTTCAAATACTACTGTTGATATTGCAAGTAATGTATAGAACCATCCTCTTGTTTGGTCAACAGCTTCTGAAATAAATTGTGCTGGGAAATTCTCTTCAAATAGTTCTTTATTTTCAAATGGATAGTGATGTTGAGCAAATGGCATTGAACCAGAGTCAAACCAGCAATCTATAACTTCCTCTACTCTTGTCATTTCTTTAGAACAATGAGGACAATTTAAATGCACATTATCGATATATGGCTTATGAAGTTCTATATCGTCTGGAACATTTATTCCTTTTTCCTTAAGTTCTGCAATGCTTCCTATCATTTCTCTATGTCCGCATTCGCATTCCCATATTGGAAGTGGAGTACCCCAGTATCTATTTCTTGAAATTCCCCAGTCAATAACACCTTCTAAGAAATTTCCCATTCTTCCTGTTCTAATATTATCTGGCATCCAGTTTATTTTATTGTTATTTTCTACTAATTTATCTCTAACAGCTGTCATTTTTACAAACCAGCTATCTCTTGGATAATAAAGAAGAGGTGTATCACATCTCCAACAATGTGGATATGAGTGTAAGAATTTTTCACTCTTATAAAGTTTTCCTTCTTCTTTTAATGCATTAATTATTTTTTCATCTGCTTTTTTTACAAATATTCCAGCCCAAGGAGTTACTTTATCTACAAATTTACCTTCTGCATCAACTAAATTAATCATAGGTAATCCATATAATTGACCGATTTTACTATCATCATCACCATATGCAGGTGCTATATGAACTATACCAGTACCATCAGTTAGTGTTACATAATCTCCATGAACAATGTAAAATGCTTTTTTATTTGGAGTTTCGAATGTGAACATTTGCTCGTACTCTTTGCCTAAAAGCTCTTCACCTTTAAATTCACTAACTATTTCATATTCACCTTGTAATTTTCCTAATAAAGACTTAGATACTATTATATGTTCTTCTTCTTGAATAACTTCTACATAATCATATTTTTTGTTAACAGCTAAGGCAACATTACTTGGTAAAGTCCAAGGAGTTGTTGTCCAAACTAAAACATATTTATCTTCATCTTTAAGTTTAAATTTAACATATACAGAGCTGTCTTTTACATCTTTATATCCTTGTGCAACTTCATGTGAAGATAATGTAGTTCCACATCTTGGACAATAAGGCATTATTTTAAAACCTTTGTAAATTAATTCTTTATCCCACATTTGTTTTAATGCCCACCAAACAGATTCTATATAATTATTATGGAAAGTTACATAAGGAGTATCCATGTCTACCCAATAAGCTAATCTTTCAGACATTTGTCTCCACATTTCAACATATGTAAAAACGCTTTCCTTACATTGTTTAACGAAATCCTCTACCCCGTACTTTTCTATTTGTGGTTTTCCTGATATTCCAAGCTTTTTCTCTATTTCAAGTTCAACTGGAAGTCCATGAGTATCCCATCCAGCTTTTCTTAAAACTTTATATCCCTTCATAACTTTATATCTAGGGATTATATCCTTCATAACTCTTGTTAAAACGTGACCTACATGAGGTTTCCCGTTTGCAGTTGGAGGTCCATCATAAAAAGTGAAATACTCTCCATCTTCATTTGAATCAAAGTTCTTTTGAATTACATTTTTTTCTTCCCAAAGTTTTAATACATCTTTTTCTAAATCCATAAAACTTTTAGAAGCATCAATTTTCTTATACATATTTTTAGCTCCTTTCCTATACCTAATTTTATATAGTAAAACATAGAAGTTATACTTACATCCTAATTTGTATTAAATTTTAAAAATAAAAAAACTCCGTCCTAAATAGGACGAAGATAACTTCGGTATACCACCTATGGTAAGATAATTCAAGTACAATTTAATACTCTATTCTTTAACGCAGAAATACGGATAAACTTACTAAAATTCAGTTTTCAGCTCCTAGGTGATTTTCATTTATCCATCACTGCAAGGTTCACACCATCCCTCGCTCTCTTTAAGTTACATGATAAAATACTTTTCCTATTCGTAGCTTTTTAAAAAGAAATTTTCAATTTTAAATAAATTATAGTACAGTACTTTTTTATTGTCAATTATATAAAACTTATATTAATCAAAAACTTAATGTTAATTTAAACTATACCTAATATTATGTAGTCGATTATACAATTTTATACACAAAATAAGAGTATTTTTATATCATTAATATTATAGTATACTTAGTATTATACTAAGTATTACATAAGTTAGGAGTCGTTTGTCATGGAAGAAAAAGTTAATTTAGCTGGTATCATACATGAAAGTTTAAATAATGGTCCTGGTATTAGACGTGTTCTATTTGCTCAAGGTTGTAAACATAACTGTAAAAAGTGTTTCAATCCACATACCCATGGTTTTGGTTGTGGAACAGACTATAAACTAGATATTCTAATTGAAGACATAAATAGAAATCCACTTATAAGTGGTGTAACATTTAGTGGTGGTGATCCTTTAGAACAGGCAAATGCTTTTGCTAAAATTGCTAAAGAAATAAAAAAAACTAATAAAAACGTTTGGTGTTATACAGGGTATACATTTGAGCACATTGTGAAAAATTCCGAAAAAAATCCTTCTTGGAATGAACTACTTAAAAATATTGATGTGTTAGTTGATGGAAAATTTGATGAATCAAAAAAAGATGATAATTTAAAATATAGAGGTTCAAGTAATCAAAGAATCATAAATGTAAAAGAAAGCTTAAATAAAAATAAAGTAGTAGAGTTTAATTTAGACTAATGTAAAACTCTACTACCTATTCACTTTTAAACTATAACTCTATTTTTTATTCTTAAGTTACTATCTAGGAAAGTGTTAATACTAGCACTTTCTTTTTATTTTCTTCTATATATTCTTCAATATTTATTGAACTATTACTAACCTTTTCTCCAATTTTCATATGTGTTAAAAAGTTTTCTACTCCATCTAATTCAAAAGTTAATTGTGGAGTTTTATAATGCATAGGTATAGTTATTTTACTATTTATCATTTTTGATAATTTAGCACCTTCTTTTCCACCTAATGTATAGTTATCACCAACTGGAATTAAAAGCACATCTACATCTCCTATAAGGTCTATATCTTCCTCTGTTAATAAATGTCCTAAATCACCTAAATGACAAATTTTTATTCCATCACACTCTATTTTAAAAATAGTATTTTCTCCACGTTTTGCACCTTTAACTTCATCATGAAATGATGGAAATCCTTGTATTGATACACCTTTAAAATCAAAGGACTTTGGCGTACGCACTATTTGAGCATAATCACTAAAAAACTTAGTGTAATTATGATCAAAATGCTCATGGCTTACAGTTACAATATCTACCTTCCCTTTATAAATAGGATATCCTACAGTCTCATCAAAAGGATCTGTAATAATTTTAGTACCTTCATTTGTTTCAATTAAAAAGCACGCATGCCCTAACCATGTTAAATTCATAAAAAACCTCCAAAACCTAATATATTATTTAATTATATTCTATCAAAATATAGTTTTCTTAACTAATCTTATAATTATGCTATACTGTAAAGATTGTAAAAATATCCTTTTACATTTACAAGATTATAGAAATTTCCTTTTTCTATTATATTACCATTTAACCAATAGGATTATAACCTCTGATTAATTTTAAATTTAGATAAAATGCTGTTACAATGCTAACTAAAAAAGGATGTTACAAAACTAACCATCTTCTAGTTAGCATTGTAACACCCTTCCTTATTATAAAATTATATTATTCCTCTATTGCATAGATTTTTTTATGATTTTCTGTATGTGCTAATCTGTCTTCTCTTTCATGGTATTTTCCCGGACCAAATCTTTCATCTAAGCTTAAGTATCCAGTTACTCTTGATACACCTTGAATATTTGAACTTCCGCAAGTGGGACATTCAAATTTATCTGGTTTTAAGTACGTACCACAATCTCTACAATATTTAATATGGAAATTTATACCTATATAGCTTATGTTACTGTTATTATAAGCATACTTAATAATATCCTCAACAACTTCTGGTGATGGATAATCATCAACTTCTAAATAACTTATATGACCTGAGTTACAAAGCTTGTGATATGGAGCTTCTATTTGAATTTTATCTATTATTGATATTGGGAACCCTACTGGTATATGATAACTATTTGTATAGTAATCTTTATCAGTTACCCCTTTTACTTCTCCAAATACCTTCTTATCTTGTAATATAAATTTACCACTTAAACCTTCTGCTGGTGTTGCATAACATCCCCAGTTTAGACTAGTTTCTTTAGTTAACTTGTCCGTAAAGGCTCTCATAAATGTTATAATTTCTTCTCCAAGCTTTCTTGACTCTTCACACTGACCATGATGCTTTCCTGTAAGTGCTATTAAAGTTTCAGCAAGACCTATAAATCCTATTGCAAAACTACCTTGTTTTAAAATAGGTTCTATAGAATCATCGGATCCTAATCCCTCTGAACCCTTTAAAAGTCCTTGACCTGCAACAAATGGTAAATCTTTAATTCTTAAGTTTTTTAATACATTATATCTATGCATTAATGATTCACTTGCTTGTTCTAATCTAGTTTCTAATAAAGAAAAGAACCTTTCTTTATCGCCTTTAGCAAGAATACCTACTCTTGGAAGATTTATAGTTGTTGGTGCTATATTACCTCTTCCCTTAGTTCCCGGCTCTCCATTACAATTACTCATAAGGTAAGTTCTACATCCCATTGTTGCTGGCATATATCCTTTATCGTAATATTCCTTATTGAAATCCGCATCTATATTCATAAATGTTGGATTCATTCTCTTACTAGCTACTCTACAAGCTAATTTAAATAAGTAGTAGTATGGATCATTAGGCTCCTTATTTATTCCTGTTTTAACTCTAAATATTATGTTAGGGAAAATAGGTTGTTCTCCTTTACCTAATCCTTTTTCATATTCAATTAAAAACTTTTCACATATAAGTGCTGCATCTTTATTATCAGGCGTTCCAATATTTATTGATGAAAAAGGAACTTGTGAGCCTGCTCTAGAATGCATTGTATTTAAATTATATACAATCCCTTGCATAGACTGTTCAATCATTCTATTAACTTTTTTCTCTACTGCTACTTCTATGTTTTCTTTTGGGATTCCTAATTCTTCAAATTCTTTTCTTAATTCTTCTCTTGTTGGTTCTACAAATACAGATAAGTCATTATCAAAATCTGGATGAGATTGTCCTCCAAACATATCATTTTGAGTTGATTGAAGTAATATACAAGACAGTTCTGCTGCTGAGTCTATACGTTTAGCTTTTCTTAGATATCCATAACCTGTGTTAAAACCTCTCTCTAACACCTCTTTAGTTGGTATATGTAGACAGTTTACTGTTAAGTTATAACTATCTAAGTCATGATAATATAGATCTCCATTTTCATGGGCTTTAGATAAATGCTTTGGCATTGTTGATAAATTAAACCATTTATTTGATTCACTTGCTATTCTAAGAAGTTTTGAACTAAAGTTGTTTCCAACATTTGCATTATCTCTATCTGTTTCCACACCTATTTGTTCAATGGCCTTCATTAAATCTGATTTAATTTCTCTTAATCTAGTTCTTTCTTTTCTATAGTTAGCATAAGCTACACCTATAGGCTTATGCCCGTTTTCTAATAATGTTTCTTGAACCATATTCTGTACTTGCTCTACAGTAAGTTCTTCTACATTTAATTTTTCAATTCTTTTAATTATCTTTTGAGTTAATTCTATTTTTTCGCTTTCAAGTAGATTATATGAAATTTCATCTGCTGCACCTTTAATTGCATTTGTTATTTTAACAGAGTTAAATTCAGCTCTTCTACCATCTCTTTTCACAACATATAGCATAAACTACCCCCTCAAACACGATATATTGCACTCGGTCTATTATACTCTAGTAAAATATTTATATCAATTAGCGAATGTGTATAGAAAAATGACTTAAAACTTAAAATTCTCATCTTAATGTATTCTTATTTCCTTTTTCACTTATGTAGTCAAATTGACATGTTTTTTTTCTAGCTTTATATTATAATTTTTTATATATTAAATTATGCACTTAATTATTAACCCTATTTGTTATTTTCAAATTATTTTGCTTATTTTAATATATTGAGTATAATCCTTGCATAGTACCGTATGTACTATTTTTATTAACTTAATTATGAAATTTTATAAATTAATTTTTTATATTAAACTTATAAAAAAGATTAAATTTAAATATTTAATAATATTTATAGTATAAAAATTTATAAATAGTAAAAACTAGTATCAAATTTAAATTTTATGAATTTGTTTTATTTAGGAGGAATTTTTTTATGATAGGTACTGTAAAATGGTTTAATGCCGAAAAAGGATTTGGATTTTTATCTGTAGAAGGTGAAGAAGACGTTTTTGTTCATTTTTCATCCATAAAAGATGATGGTTATAAATCCTTAGAAGAAGGACAAAAAGTAGAATTTGATGTAGTTGAAGGTGAAAAAGGACCTCAAGCTACAAATGTTTCTAAATTATAATTTTTGATCCTATTTATGATAATTTTTATAATTTTAAGATTATCATGATTTCAATAAATGCTTAAACTATAATTTAAAAAACTTTAACCTGTAAATTATTTTATTTACAGGTTATTGTTATGAAATAATTACTAATCATATTTATTTTTATACTTCTAATGAATACTGCAATTAATATTTGTTTAAAATATAAATACAATATAAAGTTTCAAGTTAACTTTTAAGGTTATTAATTTCAAAAGGTGGCTATTTACAAAAGTGCTCACATCATAGAAAGTACCTTAATTTCATAAATATATTTAGAATAAATTAAAATTCTATCTTGTTTCACCATAGCTATTTTTAATAAACAAAACTTACATAAAAGAGGTGTTTTTATTGTTTGGTAAAATTATAGATTTAAATAGTACTGACGCTTTTGTTGAAATTTCTAATAGTTTTATAATAAATATTCCGCTTAATTCATTACCATCAAATTCTAATGTAGGGGACAATGTAAATCTATCTACATTACATAATAAAAAAGATACACTAAATATGTCTAATTTTTTTTAATGCAACTAAAATAAACACTATTAACTTTTAATAGTGTTTATTTAAAATTTCTATATAATCTTTTTAATTTATCAAAACTAAATATAAATGAACTAAAAATTTTCTGGTTTTTCTTTAGTTATACTAATATTCCAACCGCCGTTCTCATATACATCATTTATATAATAAATTTGATCATTAGATCCTGCTTTTCCTGAAAATGTTATGATGCCTTTATACTTAGTTGATGTATATCCCTCTGTTTTCAAACTCATTACTGCATCAAACTCTTCTTCTTTTTTATCACCAATAAGAGTTACATTATTTAGCTTACTTAAATTCTTTTCAAATTTAAGCAAATCTGTTGATAATACAAATTTAGCCATTTCTAAATCTTTATCTAAGTTTACAGCAACTTTTAAACCTTTGCCTTCATTATTTAAATATTGATCTAGACCTTTCAGTATAGAATTATAATAAACTTTTTCAAAATCTAAGGGCTTTCTTATGTTCCAAAAGTTCTTTATTATGTCATTATCTAATCTTTTAGAAACTATATAATTATTATTTCCATCATAAAAATTAGCACCTTCAGCTTTATCTAATCCTGTAATATAATTAAATTTATGTATATTTTCAGGGCCTTCATATATTTCAAAAATATAGTCTGGTGACAATGTACTCTTTTCCTCAACTTTTTTTGCCTTTAAAAGTATTTTATAAATGTCATTTATTACATCTTTATCTGTAACAGTAAACTTATAACTTTGGTCTCTCGTACTTTGAATAGTTATTTTCATAACATTGGTATCTTTCATAAAACTAAATGCCCCATTATCTTTTTTTAAAGAACATCCATTTAAGGCAATCATTGCAGTAAAACATATTATGATTATTAAATATTTTTTATTTTTTTTCACATTAGCCCTCCAAAAATCATTTAAATTTATTTTCATATATTCTTTTTATATATGATTCCAAAATCACCATATAATTTATTCATTTTTAACTTTATACTTATTGTATACCTATATTAATAAAAGAGAAGCCAATGCTCCTCTTTTATTAATATCTTTATTATAATACTTGTATGTTATTTAATCAAACATTAATTGCATTGAATATTTTTTACAATTTTATCTAATAACGTAGGTGTATTTTCTTTATAGCTTTTATCATCCATATAAAAATTAACAACTATATTTTTATTATTTAAATTTATTATATAATCATAATTTCTATACACTTTGCTATCCGATAATTTATTTTTATACTCTATCAAAGTTCCTTTACCATTTTTCAATTTAACAGTTCTTCTTTTATATTCTTTTATACCTAATGACTTCAAATTGTCACTATGCTCTTTTAATAATTCATTTTGTTTAAATTCATCTTTATATAATTTAACGTTTCCTTTTATTACTCCATCCTCAGATATAAATTCACTATTATATTCTATATCATTACTTGCCTTCCCTTCACTGTTAATCCATGTGTCAGGAAGGCTATAATTAATAGTTTCATTAATTTTATATATTTTGAATGAAGATATATTGTTTTGTGTTAAAGTAGTTTCCTTTAATTTATCTTGAAAAAAATTTCCTATTCCTATTACCATTATCATAAGCCCTACCATAATAATTGCTAATCCAGTTTTTTTTCTATCAAATTCATTGAAACTCATATTTTTATCCCCCTAAACATTACTTGTAAATATATGTTAAACAACTTATTACAAAGCTTCAAAGCAGCATTTTTAAAATAGAAGCTTTTTATTTATAGATACTTAATTCTATTATTTATAGGATTCCAAAATAATACTTTAGCTTATAAACTTTAAATTTTGGATAGAGCCATGACCGGAAACACTTTAAAATTAGCAAAAATTTCAGGTGAGAATATTTTTCCGATTCATATATAACTTTAAATTCGAGCTTATTTACATATATAGGGTTCCAAGTTAACTTTTAAAATTATCTATTCCAAAACTTGGATACCCAAAATAGTGAGACATGCTCTGAATCATTTAGAATTCAACACTACATTTTGTATAGAAATATTTTAAGGTTATTGAATAAATTTAAATTGGAGCTTGTTTCCCTATATGTATCCACAAAACTATAATTAAAAATGAAGGGGTCTCCCCCCTCATATTTATTTTTTCACAGGAACTACTACTGTTGAATTTTTAAAATCATAAAACATTATCCAATATCCATAATCATCGGTATTTTTACTTGGCATCCATGTAACAAATCCAGTTTTGCCTCCATATGGTTGTTCATGTTCAGCTTTTTTGCCTGGGATTGCATAAATAAGATATTTTAAATCACCATTTTTATCATGTTTATGACCTACCATACAATGCTTATATTTTGAAATGTATGGATAATAACATATCAAAGGGTAATATACTACCGTATATTTTTTATAATCATTTATACAATACATATCTTCTAGCTGATATATATTTACTTTATACCATGTACAATTTTTAATTTCATCATATCCTAATACTTTCTCAAAATCTTTAACTATATCCTTAAAAAATTTATTCATTATTCCTTGACTTTCATTAACCATTTTTTCATTTAAATTAAAGATATTTTCCATATTATGATACTCTTCATGTAGATTTTTTTTACCTTCATTGTGAGGTTCTTTTTTATTTATTTTTTCTTCTTTAGATTTTTTGTCATGTTCATGTTCCTTACATTCTTGGCATTCTTCTTTTTCCTTTTTCTTTGATTTTTTTTCTTCTTTATGTTCTTCTTTACACTCATTGTCATGTTCATGTTTTTTCTTATGTCTTTGTATCTCGCTTTCCTTTAACATCTCAAATTCATCATCATTAACTTGTTCTAAATTTGTAATGTTCTTATCTTCTTTAATTTCTAAATCACATTCTTTTTGTATCTGTGGTTCATTTCTTAAAATTTCTTTTTTATCTTTCATGATTGTTTCATTTTGTAAACTATTTTCTTTACCCTTACCTTCTCCCACCTTAAAGTCAGGTTGAACTCCTATATTTTTTTCTTCCACTTTTTCTATATTAGTTTGCCTTTGTAAGTCACTTTTTTTCTCTTCAATTTCTTTCTCATACTGATCAAATTTAGTCTCTACATTTTGCTCACGGGATAAGGTTTCTTCTGAAATTACTCTGAAATTTTTCCAATCCTTTGATATTTCATTAGTTATAAATCCACTCATAATAGATTTCATTCTATTACTGCTTAGGGATATTATTGCAGAACCACTTATTTTGTCTAAGGATACTCCCGTATTTCCTATATTGTTAACATCGTATTCGCATGCAGTATCTGCCTTTCCATTATCGTCTATGTTCAACTTTGATACATTTATTATATTTTTAACATCATCCTTATCACAGATTAATGCCATATAATAATTTTTATCATTCTTCTTTAAATTTTGAACATAATAAGACAATTTACATTTATTATTTTTAACTTCTATTTTCGTGTAACCTGATGGCGCTTTATCAGAAGTCAATCCGTGACCTTTTTCATCTTCTTGCAGAATAATAAAAAACCTACTATAACTTTTTTTAGATGCCACTTTTGCTACCTCCATTTAATTTATACACTATAAATATATGAAACTATACTATAAAAAATGATAATTTTATAATATATCTAATATCTCTTTTATTATCTTATTATTTTATTATTTAAATAATTCCTCTTTTTAAAATTGATTCCATATATAAAAAAATAAAAGTTACAAATTAGGCGTTCTACCTATTTTGTAACTTTTAAAATTATTTATAAAGTTTTAATCTACTATGTATTTTATCCATTTTTTTGATCATATATGGCATCACTTAACTTTCCGAATTCTTCTATAGTTAAAGTTTCACCTCTACGTTTTGGGTCTATTCCCGCAGTATTAAATGCTTTTTCTAATTTTTCTTTTTCTAATCCTATATTTTTCATACCGTTCCATAAAGTTTTTCTTCTCATATTAAATGATTGACGTATTACATTAAAAAATAATTTTTCATCTTTTACACTTATTCTAGGCTTTTCTAATTTATCTAATCTAATTACTATAGAATCTACCTTAGGAGAAGGTATAAAGCATGATGGTGATACCCTTCTAATTATTGCAGTATCACAATAATATTGTACTAATAATGAAAATGCACCGTAATCCTTTGTGCTAGGTTCTGCATCTATTCTTTCTGCAACTTCCTTTTGTATCATTATTGTTAATGATTTAAAGTTATACTCACCATTTAAAAGATTTGCTATAATTGGAGTTGTTACGTAATAAGGTAAATTAGCTACAACTTTAACACTTTTCTCATCGCCAATTAACTCTGTATAATTTACTTTTAATGCATCTTTATGTATAAGGTTAAATGTTTCATAATCTTTAAGTTCCTCTGTTAAAATAGGTATTAATCTATCATCAAGTTCTATACTCGTAACTCTTTTAGCTTTACCTAACAATTCAACAGTAAGTGTTCCTACACCTGGTCCTATTTCTATAACATAATCATCTTTACATACTGCTGCACCTGCTACTATATCTTCTAATACAGTATCATCTGTTAAAAAGTTTTGTCCTAAACTTTTAGCAAACTTAAAATCATACTTATTTACAATATCTTTTGTATTTAAGTTACTCATTATCTATCTCCTTTTCAACTTTTTCCATCGCTTTTACAAACTCTTCTTTACTTATTCCATAGTTATTTAATCTTGTAACAAATTGAGTAGCATTGCCATAACCAATTCCAAGTATATTGCCTAAGCAATCTCTTCTCTCTTTTGACCTACTGTCTCCAGTTAATTTAAAAAAGTACATATCTTGAATATTAAATTCTTTACGGACATCTTTCATTTCACATTTTGCATTTTTTAGTGCTCTAATTATAGTTTCCGGAGAAGCATTTTCAACTCCTATATCATCACCTTTAGTTCCATCTTTTTGGCTTATATAGGCATGTTTTATTCCTGAAACTCTTTTTGATATTATTTTTCTTATCTTTTCTCCAGCAAAATCAGGATCTGTTAAAACTATTACCCCTTGTCTCTTTTGTGCTTCTTTTATCTTATTTATACTATTGGCATTTATCCCAAAACCACTAACTGAAATTACTTCTGCTTCTACAGCTCTTTTTACAGCTGTAACATCATCTCTACCTTCAACAACAATTACTTCTTTAATCATTACATTCCTCCAAGATTTATAAGATATTTTCTTAATATTAAAGATGCTATATAGTAGATAAAATCTTAAGATTTTTTACATAACTTTATTCTATACTTTCTAAAATTATATTATGCTAAGTTTCAAACATCTACTATATAGCATCCTTTAGAATTCAAATCAACTATAAAGCATATTAAAATAATCATTTTTAAATTTTAAATATATAAAATTTGTATTTTTTTCTAAGATGCTTCAATTCTAACTTTAATATTATAACTCATTATATATCATATGAAAAGTAAGCCTACTCTTACATAAATTATTTATTGCACTATAACAGTCTTATATTAGTATTCCTATAAATGCTTTATTTTAAATAGTTTTTATACCTATTTTTATAATAATTTAAAGTAACTCTAAATAATCTAATCTCTGCTTAAATATATTCTTTTAATAGTTCTTGTGCTAAACTATTAACCTCTTCATGGATAAAATTCAATTCATTAAGTTCTCCACTTTTAAGAAAATAAACCTTATCTGCTATTTTATATGCTTTAGATATGAAATTATCATATTCTTCATCCTCGATACTATTCAATTTATCATTTATAGGTTTTGGAAAATACACTTCATTTTCTACACCAAATTCATTTATTGATTCTAACTGTTCCAACATAGCCATAACAATTGTTATAACTTCACTTATTGTAAATTTAAAATTCATTTATAACTCCTTATCTTAAATTATACTTATATAAATTTTATTTTATTATATTTTCAGTATAACAACTTAAATTTTGGGAAAAAGAAAAAATAGGAGCTTAGCTCCTATTTTAAAATATAAACCTTAACGTTTCTTCTTCCCCAATTCATAGTTTCACTATAACTATTAAAGTAAACATCAATTATATTTCCTTTAATTGCTCCACCGGTGTCTTGAGCTATTGCGTACCCATAACCCTCTATATATACTTTAGTTCCTAACGGAATCACTCTTGGGTCAACTGCAATAGTACTATATCCATTTGGGTCACGAACACAACTTGTACCAGATGCTGTTATTCCATTATCATTTCCTCTATCTGCTGTATAGGCTGTGGATTCCATGACTACCATATCAGTATAATTTTCCTCTGCTCCACGTGAAGTTCTTACAGATGCTAAAGTACCAATGTCTACTATTTTATTTACTGGATTTTTTTGAACTTTTTCACCTACTACTTTACGTGAAACTTCTTTTCCATTTTCGTAAACAACTTCTGAGGTTATTAATTTCTCCCCATTTTGGCCTTCTTGAACTATATTTTCAGCACCTTCCGCTAAATCGTTATTTTCTCTTTTTTCTACTGCATATTCTAACGATTTAACTTCATTTTTAACTTCTTTGGCTACTCTTGTTATATTAATTTTCATTCCATCTTGCAGAAGTTCGTCTTTTGTTGGTGATATTTTATCTAAATCATTTATTGCAATTTTTTTAGAATCTAACATATTTTCCACATTATCTTCTGATGATTTAAATTTCAATACCTTGCCATCAACATTTACTTCAACATCTACAGCTTTCTTTATATAAATTTTGTCTCCATCTTTCACTTTACTGTCTAATGCTACAGATACCTTATCAAATGATTCTACCTTTATTTCTTGTTTATCTAATATTTTTCCTAAATCACTTGCTAATGTTGTTATTTGTACTTCCTGGCCATCAATAACTACTGATATAGTTTTCTTCATATTTACTATAGTAACTGCGCCCCCTATAACAGTAACGCACGTCGCTACCGCTAGAGTTTTTTTCCAAGACTTAAAAATACTACTTAGTCTTGTTTTTATATTACTAATCATAAAAATACCTCCCTTAGACAAGAGTACCTCGAAATTATACCTAAGATTTTTATTCCTGTCAAATTTCAAACTATTCTCTTGTGAATTGACTCCGTAAACGCATGAGTTTGAATCATACCTCACGACTTGTAATTGCAGATAAATCAATCCTTAAGGGTAGACTTAGTAGAAGACTTTTAATAAATTTTTTTGATGATGTTAATTAAATATATTACTTAAAATAATTAATTATTACTTTATGACAGTCAATGTTTTAAATTATTTTACAAATTCTTATAAAAATACCCTTTAAATTTTTTCATTATTAGTCATATTAAAGTACGAATTCCAAGTTATTCATCTACAAAACAAGTTACTTATAACTTAAATTAGATATCAATGAAAATATTTCATTATTTATTACTTATATGGAACAAGAGTAAAAATTATTAATAAATTATATATTAAATAACCTCTTAGTGTTTGATACAGTTATATTTTCCACATCCGCTCTGTTTATTCCTTTTATTTCCATAATATTTTCTATAATATATTTTATATAATCTGATTGATTTCTTTTACCTCTATTAGGAGTTGGAGCCATATATGGACAGTCTGTCTCAACTAATATTTTTTCCATTGGTATTTCTTTTAATACTTCTTTTATAGTTTTAGCATTTTTAAAGGTAACCACTCCTGTTACCCCTATATAGTAACCTAATTTTATACATTCCTTAGCAAATTCAACACTTCCAGAAAAACAATGAACTACTCCTGTTACATCTGGATATTCTTTCATTATATCTAGTGTATCTTTGTGTGCATCTCTATCATGTATAACTACTGGAATTTTAAGCTCTCTTGCAAGTTCCATCTGCATTTTAAAAGCCTTTTGTTGAATATTCTTTGGTGGATTTTCCTCCCAATAATAGTCTAGTCCAATTTCACCAATAGCTTTTACTTTTTTATTTTTTTTATAAATATCTCTTAATTCATCTATTAATTTTTCATCTACAATGTCAGCATAAGATGGGTGTATACCTATTGCTGCATAAATAAAATCATGCTTATTAGACAATTCCACTGACATTTTCATACCATTGAAATCAGATCCACAATTTAAAACACCAATAACACCATTGTGTTTTATTTCTTTTATAACTTTATCTCTATCTTCATCAAAGCTTGTGTCATCATAATGTGCATGCGAGTCAAATATCATAATAAATTCCCCCTAATCAGTTTATATAATTACTACAGAATAGTTCCTAAAATCGGTGATAGTAGTCCCATAATTCCTCCAAGTAATCCTCCAAGCCATGTTATAGCTCTTAATTCCTTACTTGCAATTTCCAAAATTAATTTTTCTGCAAACTCTACTTCAAAGCTATTAATTTTATCTTCTATTATTCTTGATATATTAAAGCTATCAACAAGTTGTTTCCCACTATTTTGCATAAATCTATTATAAACTTCAACAATATTATTTGATATATTATCAATTATCCTTTCATCAACACTAACTAAAATATCTTTGATTTTTTTATTTTTAATTATTGTTATTAAATTTTCAACCATTGAATTTACAACATTTTTAATAATATCATCTTTCAAAACATCTTTATTGACAATATCTATAACTTTATTAATTAAATCCTTTGAATCAATATCCACTGTTTTTAATACTTCTTCTATATTATTTTTATTTTCAAATAATCCATTTTGAATTTTTGTAGCAAAACCGTCTACAATATTATTATCTTTTGCTTTAAAAACTATTAGATTTGATATGTTTTTTACAACTTCCTCTTTATTTTCTAAAGAAACACTATTTAAAACTTCACTTATAGACTTTTCTGAAAAACTATCTATAGCATTAGTTATTAACATAGATAGGTCATCTATATTTTCTTCATTTGATAAAAAAGCATCTCCATATTCTAAGACTTTACCATATATCATATCGCTTTTCAAAAACATAGATATCATAGGACTCATTCCAGATATAGCTTTGTCTATGCCATCTTTAATTTTAATCTCTGTTCTTTCAGTTTTTAATATATCTTTTAAATACTCTGCTATTTTTTCACGATTATCACATGCATAAACTTTTAAAGCTACTATTAATCCTTCTGGTAATACATCCTTTAGTTTCTCTTCTGAGTCTTGCAAAATTTTTATATTTTTTTCTAATATGTTATTAATATTTCCAATTAACTCTTCACTATCTAAATACTCATTACCCTTATGTATTAAATTGTTTTTAAGTTTATCGTAATCCTTATGTAGTAATACTTCTTTAGGATTCTTTTCTATAATTTTTACAAGTTGTTTTTCAATAATTAAAGAACATTCTCTCTTTATTTTTTCACTAATTTCAGAGTTTAAAATAGTTGATGAAATACTTTCTTTTAAAATATTGTCAACATTTAGTTGTAAACTTGTATCTAAAATATTTCCAATTGTTTTTTCACTTTCCTTAACTTTTAAAAACTTATCCTTAAAATATGATTTAATAGAATTGCTAATTTTTTCGCTACATAATGACTCTATAATTGTTTCCTTATCAAGCAAATGCTCTCCAACAGCATCTCCAACACTTTTAGCAATTCTATCTTTTTCTTTTGGTATTAATCCCGGAGTAAATGGTACTTTAACTCCAAGAATCCTTACCTCTTTATGCGGTTTAAATAACATCTTAATAGCTAACCAATTGGTAAAATATCCTATTATGGCACCTATTATAACACCTATTAAATATTTCAAATTTATCACTCCTTTAATTTAATTGTAAATAAATGCATTGATATTCTTTTAACATTAATAGCAGGTGTTATTACAATTATTTTAAATTATGTAATAACATATTAACATTTAGCCCACTAAATATTATATTCTATTTTCTTAGTTTATCCAATTCCTTCATATATTATATAGCATAGTTTTTTATATTTTTTCCTTTTCTATAAAAAAATTATATGATATTATTTTATCTTAACATTTTTTTATTTCTATTTAAATATATATTCACCATATTTGATAAATTTTTAACTATTTCTTTCATTTATCAGTATTTTTAGCTTAATTCAAAAAATGAAATAATTTTCAATTTTAAAACTAGTATATTTGAAAAAATTAGACATTTTATCGTGTTAGCATAAATTATTCTCGAAATTTGGCTTATTTTGAATTTGACTGAATTTTTTATATTGTTGTAATATTAAAATGTAGTACTTTTATTTTTAATTAATTACATAAAGGAGGATTATTAATGGTTATTGACTTAAGTATGATTCAAACTCTAGCAGTAGCAATAATTTTTTACTATGTTGGATCCTTTCTGCAAAAAAAGGTTTCACTTTTAGAAAGATTTTGTATTCCTGCCCCTGTAATAGGCGGTCTTATTTTTGCAATTATAAACTTTTTACTTAGACAATATAATATTGCAACTATAAACCTAGATGTAACATTACAAGATCCATTTATGCTTGTATTCTTTACAACAATTGGACTTGGTGCTAGTTTTAAGCTTATTAAACAAGGTGGAAAACAAGTTATAATGTTCTTTATAGCAGCAGTATCTTTGGTTGTTTTACAAGATATAGTCGGACTTACTGTTTCAAAACTTATAGGTGCTAATCCACTTCTTGGTCTTATTGCAGGTTCTATTACTATGACTGGTGGTCATGGAACTGGTGCAACATGGGGACACACTTTTGAAGCTCAATATGGATTAGCTGGTGCTTCAGCTACAGCAATGGCAGCTGCAACGTTTGGTCTTATCTGTGGTAGTATTATCGGTGGACCTATTGGAAAAAAATTAATTCAAAAGAATAATTTAAAAAGTGATTCTCTTGAATACGCAGCAGCTACAACTACTGTTAAAGAAGAGTTATCATATAAATCATTATTTACTACACTATCAATCATATTTATATGTATGGGTGTAGGTAGTATATTAGAAATCTTCTTCACTAAAATAGGTGTAACACTACCTGCATATATAGATGCTATGATAATTGCAGCTATAGTTATAAATTTCGGTGAAGTAACTAAGAAATTTAAAATCAATACAGCTTGTACTGATGCAATAGGAAATATTGCGTTAAATGTATTCCTTTCAATGGCCTTAATCAGTTTACAATTATGGCAATTAAAAGAGACGGCTGGACCACTTTTAATATTACTAAGTTGCCAAGCAGTATTAATGTTCATATTCGCATACTTTATAACATTTAGACTTATGGGTAAGGATTATGATGCTGCTGTTATGTCTGCAGGTCACTGTGGATTTGGAATGGGTGCAACACCTAATGGTATGGCTAATATGAATGCTGTTACTTCTAAGTTTGGACCATCTCCAAAAGCATTCTTTATATTACCAGTAGTAGGAGCATTCCTTGTAGACTTTACAAATTCTGTTATTATAGCTGTATTCGCTAACCTTTTTGGCTAGTTTTTAAAGTTAAATAAAAGAATTTAAAACATATAACATATAACATATAAGTTTAAGAATAATTTTGTATTTTAAAATATCACAATTAAAATAAAGTTTTAGAACTATTTTAATAAGAATTTAATTTTTATTAAAATAGTTCTTTTTTATATTAATGTACCTTAAGTGGTATAATTATATTATGTAATTACTTTTATAGGGAAACAAGCTCCAATTTAAATTTATTCAATAATCTTAAAGTATTTTTATATAAAATGTAGTGTTGAATTTGAAGTGATTCGGAGCATGCCCCACTATTTTAGGTATCCAAGTTTTGAAATGGATAATCTTAAAAGTCAACTTGGAACCATATATAAACTAATTATTAAATTTAAGGCGGTGTTTATATGTTTGATACCCACATACATACTAACTTTTCTAGCGATTCTGAAATGAATATAGATATTGCTATAAAAAAAGCTAGAGAATTAAATTTAGGGTTAACTATAACTGATCATATGGATTTAAATTATCCAGATAAAACAAAATTCAAGCTTGACATAGATAGTTATTTTAATGACTATATTAACTATAAAAGCAATGATTTACTTTTAGGCATTGAACTTGGAATGGATGAAAATTTTTCAGATGAAAATTTAAACATTGCAAAAAAATATGATTTTGACCAAATAATTGGATCTCAACATTCTGTAAATGGTATTGATATTTTTGATAAATCATTATACAAAGGTAAATCTAAAGACTATATCTTTACTACATATTTTACTGATATGATAGCTTCTATTAATACCCATAATTATATTGATATTTTAGCTCATATAGATTATATATGCAGATATTGTACTTTTGAAGATAAAGAAATGCATGTAAGTGAATATGGTGACTACATAAAGGAAGTTTTTAAAATTTGTATTGAAAATAATATAGTAGTTGAACTTAATACACGAAGATTTAACGATGATAAAGCTATTAAATCTTTAAAAGACATCTATTCAATTTATACTTCATTAGGTGGAACCCTTGTTACTATTGGTTCTGATTCTCATGTTCCTGAAAATATAGGTAGATCTTTTAAAGAAGCTGTTGATTTTTGTAATGTTTTAAATTTAAAACCAGTACATTTTAAAAATAGAAAAATAGAATATGAAAAAATATAAAAAAACCTATGGAATTATACATTTATAAATATAATTCCATAGTTTTTTTATTTAAATTATATATTATTGTTCAATACCATAATATCTTTCATAATATCCTTGAGGATATTTACACAATGGACATGCAAGTGGTGCTGTTGTTCCTTCATATATATATCCACAATTCATGCATCTCCATGAAATCTGCTCATCTCTTTTATAAAGTTTATTCTCTTTCATAAGTTGATATAGTAATTTATATCTTTCATAGTGGGATTTTTCAACTTCTATTATATGCTTAAATGCTATAGCTACTTCCTTAAATCCCTCTTCTTCTGCTATTTTTTGAAACTCTGGATAAACAGTAGTCCATTCATTATTTTCTCCATTAGCTGCATAATTCAAATTTTGTTCTGTTGTTCCTGTTGCTACTGGATAAGTTCCATCTTCTATTAATACTTCACTCTCTGGTGTCAATGCTTGAGCTAATAAATCAAAAAACACTTTTGCATGGGCTCTTTCGTTATTTGCTGTTTCTGTAAAAACATGATATAAATATTCATTATTTTCTTTTTTAGCTGCTTCTGCATAAAATGTGTATCTGTTTCTTGCTTGAGATTCGCCAGCAAAAGCTCTCATAAGATTTTTTTCAGTTTTACTACCTTTTAAAGTTGGCATATAAAAACACTCCTTTTAAATCTATTCTACAAATTAGAATTCCCTAAAATTTAAATATAATTCTTATACAGTGCTTTCTAAACATCCAAAATTCTTATAAATTATAGTTTAAAATAAAAATAAAAACTGTCTTATTTCGAGACAGTTTTTATTACTTATACTATTTTACTATACTTCCAGCTGGAACATCACCAGGATTTACAGCAAATAATTTACTATCATCATCAGTTGATGCGCATAGTATCATACCTTGCGATAATTCACCTCTTAATTTTACTGGTTTTAAGTTTGCAACTAAAACCACATTTTTACCTACTAACTCTTCTGGTTTATAATGCTGAGCAATTCCAGATACAACTTGACGTACCTCTCCACCTAAATCAACTTTTAATTTTAAAAGTTTTTTAGCTTTTTTAATTGGCTCACATTCTAAAACTTTAACAACTCTTAAATCTATTTTGTCAAAATCCTCTATTGTAATTTCTTCCTTTATAGGTTCCATTTCTTTAACTGCTGCTGCTTTTTTAGCTTCTTCTGCAATCTTATCAAGTTCTGCTAATTTAGCTTCAACATCTATTCTTGGGAATATAGCTTCGCCTTTGCAAACTTTAGTTCCAAAAACTGTTCCATTAAATTCTTTTAAGCTGTCCCAAGTTATATTTGTTGCATTTATTTGTGCATTTATTTTCTCACTTGTACTTGGTAGGAATGGAGAAACTAAAACAGAAACTATTCTTAAAGACTCTGCTAAATTATATAAAACTGTAGCAAGTCTTGGTTTTTGTTCTTCATCTTTTCCAAGAACCCAAGGAGTTGTTTCATCTATATATTTATTTGTTCTTCTTATTAATGTCCATATATGATCAAGCGCAGCAGGTGCATTAAATTTATCTAAAGCTTCTTCTGCAAGTTTAGGAGTATTTAATGCAAGTGAAATTAACTCTTCATCTAAAGACTCTTTTACTTGTGGCTCTGGTATTACTCCATCAAAATATTTTTCTATCATTGTAACTGTTCTTGAAAGTAAGTTTCCAAGATCATTTGCAAGGTCTGAGTTTGTTTTCTTTATAAATATTTCATTATTAAATAACCCATCAGCTCCAAATGGAATTTCATGCAATAAATAGTATCTTACTGCATCTACACCAAATTTATTAACTAAAATAACTGGATCTACAACGTTACCTTTTGACTTAGACATTTTTCCGCCATCAACAAGTAACCATCCATGACCAAATACTTGCTTTGGTAGTGGCATATTTAAAGCCATTAACATTATTGGCCAATAAATTGTATGGAATCTTAATATATCTTTTCCTATTAAGTGAACATCTGCTGGCCAATATTTTTCTAAAAGCTCAGTATTTTCACTATTATATCCTAATGCAGTTATATAGTTTGATAATGCATCTATCCAAACATATATAACATGACCTGGATCAAATTCTACAGGTATTCCCCAAGTAAATGAAGTTCTTGATATACATAAATCTTGTAATCCCGGTCTTAAAAAGTTATTAAGCATTTCATTTTTTCTTGACTCTGGTTGTATAAATTCTGGATGAGTTTCTATATACTCAATTAATCTATCAGCATAATTAGACATTTTAAAGAAATATGCTTCTTCTTTTGCCTTTTCAACTGGTCTTCCACAGTCTGGGCATTTTCCGTCCACTAATTGTGTTTCAGTCCAGAAAGATTCACATGGTGTACAATATAGTCCTTCATATGAACTTTTGTATATATCACCTTGATCATATAACTGCTTAAATATTTTTTGAACAGCTTTCTTATGATAATCTTCAGTTGTTCTTATAAATTTATCATATTTAATATCCATTAATGTCCAAAGACTTTTTATTCCAGCAACTATTTCATCTATATATTCTATCGGTTGAACGCCCTTTTCTTCTGCTATTCTTTGAAGTTTTTGACCATGTTCATCTGTTCCTGTTAAGAACATTACATCATGACCTGTTAGTCTTTTAAATCTAGCTATGGCATCTGCTGCAACTGTAGTATAAGTATTTCCTATATGAAGATTTGCAGATGGGTAATATATCGGTGTTGTAATATAAAACGGTTTTTTACTCATTTTTATTCCTCCTATGATTATCTTAATTTTATACAAATAAAAAGTCTCTATACGAAATTAATCGTATAGAGACGTAATATACACGTGTTACCACTCTAATTTATACTTACCTTACAATAAGTACCTCAGCAAGTGACTCAACCCTAAAGTATTTATCACCTTGCAATATATCGGTTGCCACCGTACTTTCCTAACTATTGCTCAGAAAGTCTGCTCCAAGGCCATGTTCATAGTGTTTTCTGACGCTAGCTTTCACCTACCCTAGCTCTCTTTGGACATTATTATCACCATTACTCTTCTTTTCATAGCATTATTTCAATATTTATTAATATAATATGTTAAATTAAAAATTCTGTCAATATAAATTTTAATATTTATATACGTTTTATTTATTATATCCATTAAAACTCTAAATATAATTAAATCAATTAATTTTTTATTATTAAGATTTTAATCACTTTCTTAACTCTTTAAAAAACTCTTCGTCATTCCATTCAATCGGCCTTGGGTTTTTTATTACAATTTCTGCTTGAAAAAAGTCTGTAGTTACACCTTTATCATTTTTAAACATTTCTTCATCTCCATATGCATATTGAAGTTCAAATAACTCTTTATACATTTTCTTCTTGTAGGGGCTTTTTTTATTATCTAATGGAATTATTCTATTACTATTTTCTATACCAGCATCTTTTAAAGTATTTTGTAATTCTGTAGTAATACTATTATACCTCTCAGTTTCATAACTAAAATTATTAAATCTCTCACCCTCTTCATATACTGTATTTATACTATATATTTTGCCGTTAAATTTCAAATCATCATTAAGATTTTTTGCTAAAAATTTTACTCCATTAAATTGGCTTTGATATGCATGAGCTATTCCGTAATGAATATATGTTTTTCCTTCACCAAAATGATCATATATACTAATAATATTTTCATAACTTAACTTATCCCTTGTCTCATAAAACTCTTTATTAACATATGGTCCGCCCTTTTCTGGGTTGCCTATTTGAGACATATTTTTTAAATTATTTAATATAAATTCTATGTTAAACACCTCTTCTTTATTTAAATGTTTTATATATGCTTCATTATTTTCTTTAATATCATTTTCAAATTCCTCAATTGCTTTTATATATTCATTACTTCTTTCAGTATAAAGTTCTTCCTTCTCATTACACTCTAAAATTTTTTCAATTTTAGCTATTTGTTCTTTAGGTAAATTATTATATTTCTCTAAAATATTATTGAAATAAAATTTTACTCCATTATATGATTCTATTGCTTCAATACCAACAAATTTTAACTTTTTTTCATCTGGCAATTCTTTATTTTTCAAATAAATTTTTTTAAGCACTTGCTTTTCATCCTCAGTATATACTATATTAAAAAAATTATTAAAAATATCATTTAATAGCTTTTCATCCCCAGTTTGTAAATATTCATTTATGAAACTACATTCTGCATATCCATTCTCCACAAAAAAATATTTTAAATTCCAATTATCCATTAAATAATTAATAAATTTCTCTTTAATATAAGTATTTTCCTTCATGCCATGGGTTTCATTTGTAAAAACTATATTTTTATCTTTTATATTATCCAATATTAAATCTAAATCTTTGTTATCGTTAATATCATTGAGCTTTAATTCTCTACTATTCTTTTTAACATAATCAACATTATTCATCGGCACGTTGTAAACAATTCCCATTCCAACAGCAATAATTATAATGATTATCCCTATAATTATTCCTTTTTTCTTCATGATAAATCCCCCTTTTATCAATTTAAAATTTATATAAAATTAACTTTTAACACAATTAAGCCTCCAAATATATCACAGTTACATCTACACATATTACTAAATGTTTCTTCACCATTACTAAATCCCTTAACTATAATATTCATTCTCTCTCCCTGCATACTTAACGTTTTAATTTTTTTATTATTTCCTCTCCATACCATTTAATTGGTGTTGGATTTTCTATTATTATTTCTGCTTGAAAATAATCTGTAGTTACACCTTTATTAGATTCGAATAATTTTTCATCATTATATACATCGATAAATGTAAAACATTCTTTAAATATTTTCTTTTTATATGGACTTTTTTTATTATCTAATACAATTATTCTATTTCCATTTTCTATGCCAGCTTTTTTTAAAGTTTCTTCTAAATCTGTAGTAATACTATAAAAACTATAAGGTGATAGATCATCATAATTATACGCCTCACCATTTTTATACAGTGTATTTATACTATAAATCTTATCTTTAAAATTAGAATCTTCTTTAAGATTTGCACCTAAAAATTTTACATTATTTATTTCTCTTTGATAAATATGATCCATACCATAATGAAGATAATACTTTCCACCACCAAAATGGTCATATATTTTTTTAAAGTTTTCATAGTTCATTTTATCTCTTGCTTCATAGAATTCTTTATTATTACTTATTCCGCCATCTATTAGTGGAAGTAATTTAGAAGTGTTTTTTAAATTATTTAGTATACATTCAAAATTGAATACCTCTTCTTTATTTAATGATTGTATATATATCTCTTCATTTTCCTTTATATCTTTCTCCAAATCTTCAATTGCTTTTAAAAATGTGCTACTTCTTTCACCATTAATCATTTCTTCTTCAGAACATTCTAAAACCTTATTTATTTTTTCTAACTGATCTTTAGGAATATTATTATATTTATTTTTTATGTGTTTAAAGTAATAAGTTATGCTGTCACCTTGTTGTCGAACATCTAGTCCAATTATAATTAATTTTTTTTCTTCCGGTAAATCTTTATTTTTTAAATATAATTTTTTTGCCAATTCCTTTGAAGACTCATCACTCATAGCTCCAAATACTCCGTTTTCAAAAATATCATCTAATAATTTTTCATCTCCAGTTTGTAAATATTCATTTAAAAGAGTTCCTGATGCTTGCCCACATTCCATTAAAAAGTATTTTAAATCCCAATTATCCATTAAATAATTTGCAAATTTATATTGAATATCTGCATTTTCATTAATACCATGATTCTCATTTGTGCACACAATTGTTTTATCTTTTATATTATCTAATATTAAATCTAAATCTTTATTATCGTTAATATCATTGAGATTTAATTCTCTACTATTTTTTTTAACATAATCAACATTATTCATTGGCATGTAATAAATAATTCCCACACCAATAGCAATAATTATAATGATTATCCCTATAATTATTCCTTTTTTCTTCATGATAAATCCCCCTTTTAACAAAAAAATTTATATAAAGTTAATTTTTACCACTTCATATGTTTTTCATTATAAAACCATTAAACATAATTTTATTAAATAAAATATGAATTTTATTAACTAGTTTTATACATTTTGTAAAGTTATCTTTTTTGCACTTTTATTTAAATAGAATTAAATTTTTATATAGTAAAAAAACTGCTACTCATAGATTTTTCTCTATGTTATAACAGTTTTTATAATATGCCTTTTATATTTATAATGTAACTTCATTTTTTTACAATCTATATCTTTTTCCTTTTATATAGTACATAACCTCTTCAACTATGTTTGTTACATGATCTCCTGCTCTTTCTAAATGTTTGTTTACCATTATAGCTTGCAAGTACTGATCAATTTCTTGTTCATTTTCTGTTTTCTTAATTCCTTGAACAAATTTCTTTAAATTTGATTTATAAATATTATCAATTTCATCATCTAAAGTTGCTGCAATTTTAGCATCTTCTAAGCTTTCATTTTCATAAGCATCCATTGTCTTATTAATCATATTTGTCAGAATTGAAATTGCCTTTATAAACTCGTTATTTAAACTTTGTATTCCTTCACAATTAGACGTATTAAAAGCTAGTATATAATTTGATATGTTTTTAGTATAATCTGCTATTCTTTCAATTTCAGTAGATATTTTAATGATTGTTATTATAGTTCTTAAATCTATTGCTACTGGTGATTGTTTTGCTATTAATATTACTGCCTCATTATTTATTTCATCATTTAGCTCATTAATAACAGAATCCTTTTTTATTATCTTTAAAGCTAACTCCTTATCATTTTCTTTAAGTGCTTTAACGGTGTTTTTATACATTTCTATTGTAATGTTCCCCATACTAGTTAACTTCTCATTTAGTTTTAAAATCTCATTTTCAAAGTTTTTTCTTATATTAGCATTCATTTAATCCCCTCCTCATTTTTAACCAAATCTTCCAGTTATATAATCTTCCGTTCTTATATCTTTAGGGTTTGAGAATATACTTCCTGTATTATCAAATTCTACTAATTTACCATTTAAGAAAAATGCTGTTTTATCTGATATACGGGCTGCTTGTTGCATATTATGAGTAACTATTACTATAGTATAATTATCTTTCAATGATAATATTAGTTCTTCAACTTTCAATGTTGAAATAGGATCTAATGCTGATGTTGGCTCATCCATAAGAATTATTTTAGGCTTCATAGCTATTGTTCTTGCTATGCAAAGCCTTTGTTGCTGACCACCTGACATTCCCATAGCTGATGCTTTAAGTCTATCTTTAACCTCTTCCCAAAGTGCTGCTGCTTTTAAGCTTTCTTCAACTATTTTATCTAAGGTAGCTTTATCTCTTACCCCATGTATTCTTGGTCCATACGCAACATTATCATATATACTCATTGGAAATGGATTTGGTTTTTGAAACACCATTCCAACTTTAGTTCTTAATGCAATTACATCATCATCTTTGTATATATCTTTACCATCAACTTCTATTTTACCTATAACATTAACATTATCTATCAAATCATTCATTCTATTTAAAGTTCTTAAAAATGTTGACTTTCCACATCCTGACGGTCCGATTAATGCTGTAACTTCATTTTCTGATATATCTATATTAATTTTAAAAAGTGCTTGTTTTTCACCATAAAATAAATCTAAATCTCTAACAGAAATTTTTTTGTTATCCATAAACTCACCTCTTTTTAATAATTTCCTTTAGTAAATCTTTTAACTATAAATTGAGATAATAAATTTAATACCAAAACCATAACTATTAAAACAATTCCTATAGCTGCGGCTAACCCTATATCTCCTTGCTCTTTTGTAACTAAGTATGCATGAACAGTAAGTGTTCTAGCACTAGACATTATATTTTCTGGTATAGCTACTGCAGTTCCTGCTGTAAGTAATATCGCTGCTGATTCTCCTATAATTCTTCCGATTGATAATATTACTCCTGAAAGTATTCCTGGCATAGCTGCTGGTAAAACAACTTTATACAAAGTTTGAAACTTTGTAGCACCTAATGCTAAAGAGCCTTCTTTATAAAATGATGGTACAGTTTTTAGTGATTCTTCTGTTGTTCTTATTATTACTGGCAATATTATTATTGCTAATGTTAAACTTGCCGCTAATATGGAGTAACCCATTTTTAATATGGTTACAAAGAATATAGAACCAAATAATCCATATATTATAGATGGTATACCAGCTAACACTTCTGTTGAAAATCTTATAAATTTAACAATTACACCTTGTTTTGCATATTCTTGAAGATATATGGCCGATAATATTCCTATTGGCACTCCCACTAAAAGAGATAATCCAACGGTATATAGTGTTGTTATTATCATAGGAAGTAACCCACCCTGGCCATCTGATGAATAATTACTAAATAATAATTTGAAATTTATTACTCCTATTCCCTTTGCAAATATAAATATTAATATTACTCCTAATATTATTACTGTTAAAATAGCCGATAGCCATAATAAGCTATTTAGAAAAAATCCTTTTATTTTTCTCATTCTACTTACCTACCTTTGAAGAAAGTTTTAAAATAGTTAAGTTAATAATCATTATAAATATAAACAGCACTATACCTGTTGCGAATAACATCTCTTGATGAGTACCAAATGCATATCCCATTTCTAGTGCAATGTTAGTAGTAAGAGGTCTAACGCTATCTGCAAGTCCTCTTGGTATTATTACGCTATTACCTGCAACTAAAATCACTGCCATAGTTTCTCCAATCGCTCTTCCAATTCCTAATGCCACTGCTGCAAGAATTCCTGATTTAGCTGCTGGAAGTACAACTTTAAATATAGTTTCTATTTTAGATGCTCCAAGTGCTAGTGATGCTTCTTTATAACTTTTAGGTACTGCTTTTATAGATGTTTCTGCTACTGTAACTATTGTAGGTAGCATCATTATAGCAAGGACTATTATAACTGCTAGCAACGTTTGTCCTTTCGGTAAATTAAATAAATTTTGTATTGTTGGTACTATTACAGCTAATCCAAATACACCATAAAGAACTGATGGTATACCTGCTAATAACTGAACTGCATTTGATATTACTACTCCTACTTTTTTAGGTGCAATTTCAGATATAAATAGTGCTGTAAAAACTCCTACTGGAGCTCCAATTATTACAGCGCCTAGAGTTCCATAAATTGATGCTAATATCATTGGAAAAATTCCAAATTTATCACTACTAGGAACCCATTTTTGTCCAAATATAAATTCTGTAAAAGAATATCCCTTTGATACAAATGGTTGAAACCCTTTATAAAATATAAATCCTATAATTAAAATTAAACTTATTACCGATATTAATGCACATATTAAAAATATTTTTTGTGATAACTTTTCTATAAAATATTTTCGTTTATTACTTTCTTTATTTATATTAAAATCCATTCACCTTCACACCTCTTTATACTGTTATAATTTAATTTATTATGCCCAACAGTTATTAACTATATTATATAAAGTCAATGTTAAAGCAATGTTTAGACTGTGTTAATTCAATATTTAGTCCATGTTAAAAATAATTAACATTTCTATTTTAAAATAAAAAATCTATGCACATTTTAAATTGCATAGATTTTTATTTTATTATATCTTATTATGGATTTATTCTTATTGCTCCACTAGATTTAACTATATTTTGACCATCTTCACTTAATATAAAATCTAAAAACTTTTTATCTTCCTGTGTAAAATTTTCTTCCTTATAAATTACTATAAAAGGTCTTGATAATTTATAAGTGTTTTTTAATACATTTTCCTCTGTAGGCTCTACTCCATCTATATTTTGAGGTTTTATAGTGTCATCTATATATTCAAAGGATATATAACCTATAGCATTTTCATTGCTTTTTACAATATTTTTAATACTTCCATTACCATCTGTTATTATTGCATTTTCTATTTGTTCTTCTGGTTTAAAATCTACAATTTCTTGAAAAGATGTTCTTGTCCCTGAACCATCTTCTCTGGATACAACAACTATTGGTTTATCCTCTCCACCAATTTCTTTCCAATTTATTATTTTTCCTGTATATATCTTTTTTAGTTGTTCTAAGGTTAAATTTTCAATACTATTTTTATTATTTGTTATAATTACAATACCATCATAAGCTATTATTTTTTCTTCTAATCCTGAGCTTTTTTCTTTTTCTTTAATATTTCTCGATGACATACCTATATGGGAAACTCCATTTATAGTATCTTGTATTCCTGCTGATGAGCCAATTGCTTGTATCTCAATATCCAAGCCTTTATTACTTTTTTTATAAAACTCTGCTTCCTTTTCCATTAAAGGTGAAACTGATGTTGATCCAGATATTTTTATAGTATTACTACTAGCTTTTTCTTTTTTGCACCCTGTAACTGCAAATACTATACTTATAGCCAATGATGCTGCAATTATACCTTTAATCAACCTCTTTTTTTTCATCATATACACTCCTTTTAATACCTCGTTCATTATATCCATATTAATTATTACTTATTGTTTCTATTTTTTTTACTTATATTCAATATACTTTACATAAAAAAGAGAATTTGGATTTTCCAAATTCTCTGACTTTACTTGGATATAATCTTATTTCAACTTTATTGACCCACTATTTTCCACTATGTTTTGACCTTCTTCACTCAATATAAAGTCTAAAAATTCTTTACTCTCTTCGCTTATTTTATCTTCTCTATAAATTAATAAAAATGATCTAGATAACTTATATGCATTTGATTTCACATTATCTACTGTAGCTTCTATTCCATCAATTTTCTGTACTGTTATACTATCATCTATATATTCAAAAGATATATAACCTATGGCATTTTCATTTTTTTCTACTGTTGTTTTTATATTTCCACTTCCATCTCCTATAG
Source organism: Clostridium sp. ATCC 25772 (assembly GCF_001573875.1). Taxonomy (NCBI): domain Bacteria; kingdom Bacillati; phylum Bacillota; class Clostridia; order Eubacteriales; family Clostridiaceae; genus Clostridium; species Clostridium sp. ATCC 25772. Next base: position 55,826 of record NZ_LFRG01000002.1, on the reverse strand, counting down.
TAGCATCTTGTATTAATTCTTCAGATGAAAATTTTAATATTTCTTGGAATGCATCTCTTGTACCTGACCCATCTTCTCTAGATACAACTACTATTGGAGCATCTTTCCCTCCAAGCTCTTTCCAATTTGTTATTTTTCCCGTATATATATCTTTTATTTGTATCATAGTTAAATTCTTTACTGTATTATTCTTATTAGTTATTACTGCAATTCCATCATATGCTACTACTTCTTCTTTTAACCCTGCTGCTTTTTCTTCTTCTTTTAAATCACGAGAAGACATCCCAAGCTCTGTTACTCCATTTATAGTATTTTGTATTCCTGCTGAAGAACCAACTGCTTGTATTTCTATATTTGTATTAGGATTTTTACCTTTATATTCAGCTGATTCTTTTTCCATTAATGGTGCTACTGATGTTGAACCTGATATTTTTATAGATGTACTATCTGATTCATTTACTTTTGATTTGCTTGAACACCCTATAAGCATAGTTGAAATTATCAATGTTGATGAGACAATTGCTATTAATTTTTTTTTCATGTTAAATTCCTCCTAAAGTAAATAATAAGACACAGTTTTTCTAATAAAAAATTTTATATGAATCTCTTATATAATATATACTATATTATCAATGTTAAAGCAGTATTAAGACTATGTTTAAACTATGTTCAGATTATGTAAAGAAAAATTAACATAAATATACTAAAATAAAAAACAGCTTTAAGATAAAGACATATCCCTATCTTAAAGCTGTTTTATTTTACATTATAATTGGTACATATAGCATAAGTGTAAGCATAGAGTCTATGCATATTAGCGGCGATATAGCAATAGCCAAAACATAATAATCTAAATCAAACTTATATTTTCTATATCCATATATAATTAAAGGTATAGACATAATAAGACATATAATCGTTCCAATCTTGGCTGTAAAGTAAGGCGGCATCATATCTTTATATGTTATGAAAAAAAATCCATTTATTAAAACTGTTTTTAATAAAATCATTAGCATATAGCAAATAATAAATAATGCTTTTCTAACTCTATCACTTAATTTAAATTCTATAACTGATATTATAGATACTATTGATATTATTATTAAAATCCACGAAGCTCCCATTGGTATCATATAAAATGCCCCTGTTAAAATATTTTGTATAGTTATATAAATACAGGTTTTTAAATCTCCATCTCTATAACCTTTAGTAGCTTCTATAAATTTTTCATGGGTCGAAATCAGTTCTAATCGAGCATTACCTTTTTTTACACAATCTACATATGCAATATAATTTCCATCCCTAGTTGGTAATATTGAATCTCTAGAGGTATTAGTATTAATGTTTATTAATTTAGGATTTATTTTGTTCATATATTCAAGTTGCCCTTCAACATATTCCATAGATACTTCAACTATTTGTCTTTGAGTTCTATGCTTTGAGTTACTTACATCTGCACTAAGAATTAGCTCACCGCTTTCTCCTGGCACTGTGCTAAAGTCATCACTTGAATCAAGGTATTCTTCTTGTTTGTTTTTTAATATTCCTGTATTTGGAGGCACAACTATACCAAATTCACCTCTAAACACCTGTTTTATTTCTTGTTCTTCCTTAGATTTTGTAGAATCTATTTCAAAACTATGGGTTTCGTAACTTGGCTCACCTTCATGGGAATATTTAACTACTAAAATACCCGTATTATCTTCAACTACTAATCTAGAATCAAATATTTTTATTTTAGAAGTTTCAGCATCACCAAATGCAAACTTCACATCTGATGGTATTCCATTTTCCACAGTAATATACTTAAACTCTAAAGAATCCTCTAAATATGTTATTATATACTTTCCATCAAAGGAATTTCCTGCTACAGATTTTATATTTTTACCAATATTAACCTTAGCTACCTTATTAATTTTCAAATCAGTAATTTCAACATATCCATCATAAAATATAGCATAAGCTTCATCTGATAACTTTACGAACTCTTGAATATTTTCTTTTAAATTTTCACCTATTATATTTAAATTTTCATCTATCTGTATTTCTTTTATAAATCTATCAGTATCCTTATATATTGAATAGTGTAAATATATTTTTTCATCTTGTTTGTACAAGTTAATCTCTCTAGGAATTTCATTTAATTGTTCAATAGTTTTCTCTTTTAATTCTTTACCTGAACTATCAACAACTTTAATTTTTAAGTCATTGCCACTTTGGTATGCTACTACTGCATTATTATTAAAATCTAACACTGCTGGTTTTTGCTCTATATCTCCTTGTTCTACCAAAATAGCCTTACTCCATTTGTCTGTATGATTAGGAACAATAACCTCACTATTTAATTTATTATGAAATATAAACATACCTATAATAAATATAACCACAAAACCTATTGTTATATATTTCTCTTTTTTCACCCTTCTCACCTCCAACTAATCTATAACAACTTCCTCTGGATCAAATGCATCTCTTAACGCATCACCTATTATATTTAAGCTTAAAGCTAATATAACTAAAATAGCTGATGGTATCATAATTGAGTATGGATAAAATAATAACATTCCTGAATTAATTCTTATTAATCCACCTAATGTTATAAAATAAACAGATGCTCCTAATCCTAAATAACTCAAAGTTGATTCCAAAAGTATTGTTGAAGGTATTTCTAAACTAATCATTATTATGCAGGTACTTAAAACATTTCTAAAAAAATGGTTGCATAAAACTCTTGAAGTACTTGCACCTAATGCTTTAGCAGCTAAAATATATTCTTGTTCTCTAACTTTTAGCAACTGCCCTCTAACTATAAGGGCTATATTGCCCACTCCCCATAAAACCATAGCCATTACCAACGATATTAAGGGACTACCTGTTATACATATTAAAACTACTAGTATTATTATTACGTGTAAACTTGTAAGTATTTCTATTATTCTAACTATAATTTCGTCTATTAATCCACCATAAAAACTACATATTCCTCCAAAAACTACACCTATAGAAATGTTTAAAAAGGTTACTAAAGCAGCTATAATTAATGTATGCTTAGCAGCTAACCACACCCCTGCATATAAATCTCTACCATCTGCACATGTGCCAAACCAATATGTAGAATTTGGTGGACAGTATACATCCTTAAATGTTTCTATATATTCAAACTTTCCAAAAATAGGGCAAATTATCATTGCTAATAATAGCAATATAAATAAGACAACCGCAAATATAAAAAGTTTATTTCTTAAAAGTTTTTTTCTAACAGATGCCCAAAAACTTAGTTCCCCCCTATGATATGCCTCTTGATTATCTTCACAACCTATAATTTCAAATTTTTCTTTCTTTAACTCTAACATATTCCCCCTCCATATTAAATCAACCTAATATTTAAAATAATATCTACCCTTATATAAAAGTATATATTATTTATTTATTCACTTGTTACAAATTTATGAAAGATTTTGTATAATTTGTAAATTTAACATTTTATACTTAGTTTTTTAGTAATTTTTTGAAATTTTATTAAATATTTTAAAATTTTAAAATTAATTATGTTTTTTTATTATTTTGTAAAATTATATCCATTTATTTGATATAATTAGTTAAATTGCTTTTAAAACAGTTAGGGGGTGTTTTTTTGAAAAAAGAGGAAGCTAAAGAAGTTTTGCAAATTGCTGTTCCAGCTGTTGGAGAAATGATATTGTATATGATGACAGGTGTACTAGATACTTTAATGATTGGAAGATATGGAGGACAACTTTCTGTAAGTGCTGTAGGTATATCCTGGGAGATACTTAATGTTTTTGCTAATATATTTGTAATCATGGGAATTTGCGTTGCTATAACCTCTATGGTCTCTAGATTATACGGAGCAAAACAAATGGATACTGCAGAAGAATATGCTAGTATATGTTCTTTTATAGGAATTATTATAATCTTCTTTTGTATAACAATAATTTTTACATTTGCAGATAAAATCTTAAAACTAGCAGGTTGTACTCCTGAAGTCTTATTAATTTCTAAAAGGTTTATTAGAATTGTTTGCATAGGAATGTTTTTTAATATGACAACAAGTTTGCTATCTTCAATACAACGTTCATATGGCAACACTAAAATTCCACTAATAGGTTCTTTAATTTTAATAATTGTAAATTTAACCTTAGACTATTCTTTAATATTTGGTAAATTTGGATTTCCTGAGTTAGGTATTGATGGTGCTGCTATTGCAACGGTTATAGCTCAAATATGTAGCTTTTTATTTGCATTATATTATATTTTAACTAAATCTAAAATTAAAATTAAATTACATTACATTAAAGATATAACTTTTAATAAACTTAAGCATATTTTTAAATTATCTATACCAGCTTCATTGCAAGAAGGCGCTTTTAGTATTAGCCGACTTCTTACTACTTTTATGATAATGAGACTAGGAACACTTTCGTTTTCTGCTAATACCATAACTGAAAGCTTAGAGTCCCTTTCTTATATGCCTGGATGGGGTTTTGCTGTTGCTTGTACGTCTATGGTAGGAAATAAATTTGGTGAAGAAGATTATAAAGGCGCTAAGAGATGTGCAAATAACTGTGCAATTCTTGGCCTTATAGTTATGTTATGTGTTGCATCATTATTTATATTAATACCTGAGTTATTAATAAAACTTTTTATAGGCTCTACAGAAATCGATGTCATTAAACTTGGTACAAAATGCCTAATGATTGCATCACTACAACAACCTACTATGGCATTTTCTATGATTTATGGCGGAGCTTTAAAAGGTATAGGAAATACAACTACACCTTTTAAAATATCGTTATTTACCGGTTGGTGTATAAGACTTCCTTTAACATTTTATTTTATATTTATAAAGAAATTATCAGTAACTTATTTTTGGTCTATATGTGTTATTCAATGGTTTGTAGATGCAATTTTAATATACATTGCATACAGGAAAAATTTTAGTACCTTCTGCAAAAAAGAAGGGGTAAGTTAAAATTTAATTTTTCATAAAAGGGCATTTATAGGAAAACAAGCTCCAATTTAAATTTATTCAATAACTTTAAAATATTTTCATACAAAATGTAGTGTTCAATTCTAAGTGATTCGGAGCATGTCTCACTATTTTAGGTATCCAAGTTTTGGAATGGATAATTTTAAAAGTCAACTTGGAACCCTATAGTATATGCCCTTTTTTATTTAAATTTTATATTAATATTCTAGCTACATTTACTGCAATAAGTACTGCACACATATCCACAAGTAATGCAACCCATAGTGTATGTCTTATTTTTTTTATTTGTACTGCTCCAAAATATACTGCTAATGTATAAAATATAGTTTCTGTAGACCCCATTATTATGGATGCACATATACCTATAAAATTATCTGATCCATGTTGATTTATAATATCAGTAAAAATCCCTATAGCTCCACTTCCTGATAGTGGTTTCATAAGAACTAGTGGTACTACTTCCGCCGGTACTCCAATTTTATCTACACCTGGTTTTACAATTGAAATTAAAAAATCCATTGCACCAGATGCTCTAAATACATTTATAGCAATAAGCATAGCTAATAAATAAGGAAAAATTCTAAGACATATGTTCAGTCCTTCCTTTGCCCCTTCTATAAAACATTCATAAACTTTAACACCTTTAATCATTCCATAAGTTACTATCAATATTATTATTATAGGAATTATTGCTTTAATAATATAATCAAACATAAAATTTCTCCTTTAAACTAAAAATATTTTTGTAATAGCTTGCAAAGTATAACCCCTATTACAGATGCAGAAAATGTTGTGATTATTGCAGGTATTATTATTGCCCCAGGATTTGATGAGCCTGCTGCTGCTCTTATAGATATTACAGTTGTAGGAACTAACTGTATACAGGCAGCATTTAAAATTAAAAATAAAATCATATCATTGCTTGCTGTACCCTTTTCCTTGTTTAACTTGTCCATTTCTTCCATAGCCTTTATTCCAAAAGGAGTTGCTGCATTGCCAAGTCCAAACATGTTAGCTGTTATATTCATAACTATTGCACCCATAGCTTTTTCGTCCTTTGACGCTTCTTTAAATATTCTTTTTAATATAGGTGTAAGTATTTTAGCAAGTTTATTTGTAAGTCCACTTTTCTCTGCAATTTTCATTATTCCACACCAAAGACACATCATTCCTACAAGTCCTACCACTAGGTCCACTGTGGAGCTGGTAGTTGAAATAATTGCTTTTGATATTATTTCTCCATCACCACTTGCCAATCCAAAAATAATTCCTATAGCTAAAATTACAAACCATATTACATTTATCAATATAAAATTCCCCTTTCTTTTTTTATTTTGCATAATAATATGCTAACTTAATTATTTTTAAAGATTATAATTCATGTTTTTCGCCAATAATAAAAAAATCATAGTAAATATATATGTCTAATTTTTATTTAAATTCATTATTTTCTCTTTCTATACAAAAATTTTTAGGTTCTTTTACCTTGAAATTATATTTTTAAGATGATAACATTTTATTATAAGAGTAAATACTATTTTAGATTATTGAATAAATTTAAATGTGAACTTGTTTCCCTATATGACTTTTTTTAAAGGAGATTTTTTATGAACGAAAACAAATTACAATTAGCTCAACAGGATATTGACGAAGCTTTAAATACTATTGAAAAATTAGAAAAAAGTATTAAAACAAGTAATGTTTCTCAGGATTTTGTTAAAAAGAACTTTTTAGAATTAAATAAAAAACTTCAAGATATCGAAGTGTTATTAAAAGAAGAAGGTATTTTATAATTTATTAATGTATTAAATTATTTATGAATACTATAAGGATATTTTAATATATAAAAAAAGAGACTAAATTAATTTAGCCTCTTTTTTACATAAAGTGAAGATATTAATATTCCACATTTCTTAAAAATAATCCTTTTGATTGTGCAATTGGACCTGCATCTTGTCTTTTTTTCATAGTTAATATTTTTTCAACATCAGTATATTTTAAATTTCCTTTTCCAACTGCTAGAAGTGTTCCTACAATTATTCTTACCATATGCCATAAGAATCCATCACCATTTATTTCTATTTCTACATAATCATTATCTTTTTTTATATTTATATAGTTAATAGTCTTAACTGTAGACTTCTTTTTTGATTTTAAAGTTGTAAAACTTTGGAAATCATGAGTACCTATTAAAGCTTCACTAGCTTTTTTCATTGCGTCTAAATCTAAATTTTCATCTATATGATAAATATATTTTCTATCAAAAACATTTCTAAATTTACCATTATTTATTTTATAAACATAAGTCTTAGATTTTGCATTGTATCTAGAATGAAATCTTTCACCGACTTCTTTTATATCTTTAACCACTATATCTTCTGGTAAAAATTCATAAAGATAATCAATCATCATTTCTTCACTTAATATACAGTCAGTATAAAAATTAGCTGTATAATTTTCTGCATGAACGCCTGCATCAGTTCTTCCACAACCAACAACCTGAACATTATGTCCACATAATTTAGTTAATACATTTTCTATTTTTCCTTGAATTGTATTCTCATTATCTTGAAGTCTTTGCCATCCTTTATATCTGCTACCATCGTACTCTATTGTAATTTTAAAATTTTTCATAATCGTTTCTCCTAACTTTCATATCTTTCTTTTAAGCTAAAAGTAGTATAACACATTTAGTTGTACACATATACACTTTAAACTTACATCTTAATATGAAATCTTTACGTTCAACAAGAAATACATTTTTCCTATATGCCTTATATTTTTAAAGCTGGTCCATAAGTTAAAATTAGAATTTGTATATTTTTTTAATCTTTTATTTACATAACCATTAAGGATTCTATGACTCTTTACTATATTTTTTAATATATTTTACCTGCACATCTATATAGGGATGCTTTTTCATAAACTGATTAATTACAGAGTAACAGCTTGGACAAGGTTCCCACTTACTATATAAAGTAAGATTACCTTCATCTTTCAAAACTTTTTCTTCTATTTGTTTATGTATTTCCTCAAGTATCTTTTTTTCACTATCATTAACTCTGTCATATCCTATTCCTATTTTACCTAATTTATTAACTTTACTGCTTTTAAAAATTGCTTTTTCCAGTGGTGGTGCACTGCAATAATTCCTTATCTCGTTACTTCCACTGATTGCTCTAAACTCTTTACCATCATATGTTGCTAATGCTATATTTATAGAATCCTGTAGAGTTTTACTTTGATTTATTTTAAATGCTGTCTTTTCTTTCTCATCAGCTTTCATATATTTATTTATATTTTTTATTAACCGTTTCATTCTTGGTATGTTATTACTTAAATATTCATGATACTCTATAGTGCCTTTTTTTGCTTTGATATACTCATAATTTATTCTTTCAGGTATTTCTATAGATATTGTTTTAATTTTAGTTTTAGCATTGTATTTTTCTTTTACACCTCCTTTTCTAATAAGTATCATTTTTTTCAGTAGTTCAATATCCTTTGCATAAATATATTGTTTATCTAATTCCTTTTCTAATTTTTCTAATTTAATTTTCTCTTTTTCACTTATTAATCCAGATATCTTATTTGATACTTTTTCTATGATATTTATCATATTTCCAATATTATCTTGAATACTAGGTTCTTTTTCGTATTCAATTCTATCTATGCTTATCTTTTTTATTGTACTTATCTTTTTACATAATTTATTATGTTGATTTTCAAATAATACCATTTTGTTTATGTAGTCAATTAAATCTTTAATATCATTTGCTCTATAAGTAATCTCATCTTCACTAATATATGTATACAAACTCTCTATTAAACTATTATCAACTTCAAAAGTTTTTGCAATTTCTACTTTAAATTTTTCTTCGTCAAATTCATTTATCTTATATCCTTCTTTTTTTAAGGCATCCTTAAAGTCATTCAAATTATTAATGTCTATTCGTTGTTTTTTTATTCTCTTTGATATCATGTTTTTTTGTATTGAATTCACCCCATTATTTTTGTTATATGTAAAGTATTTTAATTACTTAATTTAAAAGCAAAGAAAAAAGTGCTCTATCCAATAAGATTAGCACTTTCTCTAATACTAATAGTTTATGGTATATGTAAATCTAATCCAATAGCTCTAATGTTTAGCTTTGTTCTAAATCACTAAACCCCTGTTACTTATATCATATCAAATTTTTGTAAAAAATAAATATTTTTTAATTATATAGGGTTCCAAGTTAAGTTTTAAATTTTTCTAACCATTCCATTAGCTCATCCCCCTATAACAATAGTATAGTAACTACTAAATTTTAAAACCTCTCCTTTGATGCACAAATATGAGAGGTATATATCTCTCTGCTAATCAAACTAAAGTAACTATCTTAAACATATATTTCTCTAAAAATATTTTAAATCCCTTTATGCAATTCATAAAATTATAACAATATATAACATTTAAAATAAAGAAACGTTTTTTAAAATTTCGTGATAATATAATATTATATATTATCAAACAATTTAGAGGTGAGAGTATTGAAAAATATAATTTTAATCACTGGTACAGAAAGTACAAGAATGTTTTTACATAGTCAATTAGAAGAGTATTTTAATGAGTTTGCCACCATTAAAAGCTATGCTATATATGAAAGGGCTATTAATGAACCCATTCATGGAGATCTCATTGTTTTTTCTAGCAAACCTATATATGATGCTATAAATATAACCTTAAATAACATTCCATGGATTATAGCTAATAAAACTTTAAACTATTGTAATATAGATAAACTTCTTTTTTTAAATAAAGAAAGTAAAGTGCTTATTGTAAATGATGCACAAGATTCAAGTTATAACTTAATAAACCATTTAAAAAATTTAGGAATAGATCACATTCAATTTATACCTTATTATCCAGGTATAGATAAATATGAACCTTGTAATATTGCTGTAACTCCTGGTGAAGTTGATAAAGTTCCTAGTGAAGTTAACACTATAATAGATTTAAAGTGTAGTCTTATTGACATGAGTAGCCTTATTGAAATAATGCGTGGCATTGGATATTACGATGAGAGAGTAAAGGATATTTCATCTCGTTATATTAGAAAAATAATAGAAATAGGTAAAAAATTAGCAGTAAGAAACAATGAAGTAATAACCTTACATAGAGATTTAGAGAGAGTAGTATTACATTTAAATAGTTTTCAAGTGGAAACTCAAAAAAAGTTTTCCTATAAAATAAAAAATTCTACTTTATTAAATACAGTAGGAACTGATATTAAAGAAGAATTTGTAAAAAAGAGATACTATGCAAAATATACCTTTGAACATATTATAGGAAATAGTGAAAAAATAACCCATGTTAAAAACATATCAAAAAAACTTGCAAGAACAAATCTTTCCATATTAATTGAAGGAGAAAGTGGCACTGGCAAAGAACTATTTGCTCAAGCTATACATAACTATTCTTTTAAAAATGATGGCCCCTTTATTGCAATAAATTTTAGTGCATTACCTAAAAACCTAATTGAAAGTGAACTATTTGGATATGAACCTGGTGCTTTTACAGGTGCTAAAAAAGAAGGGAAAATTGGTCTGTTTGAGCAGGCAAAGGGCGGAACTATATTTCTAGATGAAATAGGAGATGCCCCTTTAGACGTGCAAACAAGATTATTAAGAGTACTTCAAGAAAAAGAGATAATGAAAGTTGGTGGAGATAGAATAATACCTATTGATGTACGAATAATTGCAGCCACTAACAAAAACCTTTTTAAACTAATTGATGAAGGTAATTTCAGAGAAGATTTATATTACAGATTAAAAATGGGCTATATAATTTTACCTCCTTTAAAAGATAGAAAAGAAGATATATCTGAAATAATAGACGAATTTTTTATACGCAAAGGTAGCAAATTAGATGTTTCGAGTAAAGTTATAGAAATTTTGAATAATAGGCAGTGGAAAGGAAATGTAAGGGAACTTATAAATACCTTAGAATATTCCTATGAGATTTGTGATAGTTGTTGCATAAAAGAAGAGCATTTACCTTTAGACTTTATTAAATATCACAAGCCTACTAATAAAATTTCTAACAGTGAGATAGATAATGACCTTAAAACCATATTAACGGAAATATATTATAATAAAAATAAAAATGTAATAGTCGGAAGAAGATTTTTATCAGAATTATTAAAGGGAAAAGGTTTTAATTTTAGTGAGCAATCTGTCAGAAGTAAACTAGACAAACTGCAAAACCTAGGACTTGTGACAAAAAGCAAAGGGAAAAGTGGTACAAAAATTTCAAGTAAAGGTGTTGAATGGTTAAAACAAAATGGTTAACCTATACAATACAAACCAATAAAACAACCAAAATAGCTGTAAATTTAAAATTTACAGCTATTTTTTATTTGGCACGATTTTTGCTTGTATAAAACATGTTAGATTTTATCTAAAATTAAGGAGGATTATATTATGAATTGTATTGAACTTACAAAAGAGCTTATAAAAATCGATAGTTCTACCCTAGAAGGTGCAAATAAAGCTATAGATTTTTGCAAAAATCTACTTTTAGAAAATGAACTAATACCAGAGGTACTTGAAAATGAATGTCAAAAAATGTTGGTTTGCACTATAGGAAAAGGTGATAAAAAAATAATATTAAATGGTCATTTAGACATAGTTCCTTTTAAAGAAGGCCAGTTAAAGCCTTACGAAAAAGATGGCAAGCTTTATGGTAGAGGTAGTGCAGATATGAAGTCTGGATTAGCTTCTATGTTATGCGCATTTATAGAGTTAAAAAATGAAAATTTACCTTGTAAAGTGGAGCTTCACTTAGTAACTGATGAAGAAACTGGCGGAGATAAATGCTCAAAATATTTAGCTGAAAAAGGATTTAGAGGGGATTTTGTAATTTGTGGTGAACCTACTCAAATCGGAATCGGAGTTCAAGCAAAAGGTGTACTTGAAATAAATATAGATTTCTTTGGCAAATCAGCTCACGGTAGCAGACCATGGCAAGGAGATAACGCCATAATTAAAGCATATAAGAGCTTTGAAAGGATTTTAAACCTTCCATTCAGTAAAGAAAAGTCAGAACTTTATGATTTTCCATCAATTAATTTAGCAAAAATATCTGGTGGAGATGTATATAACAAGGTTCCAGACTACTGCAAAATGTACCTTGATATAAGATTTTTACCTGAACAAAATGCAGAAGAAATATTAAAACAAATTAAGAGTGTGGTTGAAACAGAAATACATGTTCATGAAATTAACCCGCCAGTCACTACGAAAGTAGATAATGTGTATGTTAAAGCACTTACTAAATCTATAGAAAAAATTACTGATACTCCTGTTAATATATTTGGACAGCACGGCTCTGCAGATACAGTTTACTATTCTAAATATAATATACCAGCTGTAGAGTTTGGTCCTTCAGGTGCAAATTGGCATGGCGATGATGAATATGTGATTATAGATTCTGTTTGTAAATATAAAGATATAATTAAAGATTTCATATTAAATATTGGTTAACACCAAATGGTTGAGGTATCCAATATGAACCAATAAACCAAACCAAAAAAACTTATAATTTCAACTTAAGAATTTCAAACATACTTTTTAAAGGAAAATTTGATATTATTTATTACATTTATAATAAATTTTTACAATATTTTTCTCTTAATTATAAATTTATAGCTATAATTTTATATAATTTACATTTGTAACTGATGAATTTATAGCTATAAGTTATATTGGCATGGTTTTTGCTTTAATAACTGTTATAACTTAACTAAAATTTTAATTTAAAGCAAATCAATTTTTATATTTTTACATATTGGAGGTGAAAAACACAAGCCACAGTAAAACTTACAATACAAACCATACCTTATATTATTAAACATTGGACTTATAATTTTTAAAAAACAGGGGGATAAATATATGAATATGAAAAAGAAATTCAAAATGCCAACGGCATATACTATTCTGGCTTTTATAATTTTATTAGTAGCATTCCTTACATGGGTAGTGCCGGCGGGACAATATAATTATACAGGCTCTACCGAAACAAGTTTGCAGCCTATTCCTGGCACATATCATACAGTTACTTCAAATCCGCAGGGTTTTAAAGATATCGTTTTAGCTCCTATAACTGGATTTTCTGATGCAATAGACGTTATAATTTTCGTTATTGTAATAGGTGGTTTTTTAGGTACAGTTATGAAAACTGGAGCAATAGATGCAGGTATAGGCAGGCTTGTTAAGAAACTAGAAGGAAAAGAAAAATGGCTTATACCCCTAATAATGTTCTTCTTTACACTTGGAGGAATAACCTTCGGTATGGATGAAGAAACACTGGCATTCTTCCCAATACTGATTCCAGTATTTATTGCCGCCGGGTATGATGCAATTACAGCTGTTGCTGTTATAAAGTTAGGTTCAGGAATGGCAACTATAGCATCTTTAACTAATCCATTTGCTGTTAGTATAGCCTGTAAATTTGCTGGCATTTCCATGGGGGAAGGAATTGGACTTAGAATAGCTCTTCTTATTATCCTTGTGGGATTAGGTATGTTCTGGACTATGAAATATGCTGAAATGGTAAAAAAAGATCCAACTAAGTCATTGATTTATCATTTATATGATGAGCATAAAGAACATTTCCTTGGTGATGAAAACGAAAGAGAAATTCCTGAATTAACAGGTACTAGAAAACTTATACTTGCTATATTTGGATTGACATTTTTAATAATGGTAATTGGAATTATTCCATTTAGTGATTTAGGTATTACATTGATTCCAACATTAGGCTGGTGGTTTGGTGAGCTTTCAGGATTATTCCTTGTATCTAGTATACTTATTTCTGTAATAGCCAAAAACGGAGAGTCAAAATTTGTACATATCTTTATAGACGGTGCACGTGATCTATTAGGGGTTGCTTTGATAATAGGCTTAGCAAGAGGTATTACTGTTGTAATGAATGCAGGACATATTTCTGATACAGTTTTACATTTAGGTGAAGTTTGTCTTCAAGGAAAAGGTTCTGTAGGATTTACTATATTCACTTACTTATTTTATTTACCAATGTCATTTTTAATTCCATCAACTTCTGGTCTTGCAACTGTTACTATGCCAATTATGGCACCTTTGGCAGACTTTTCTGGTGTAGCAAGACATATAGTAATAACTGCTTATCAATCTGCAAATGGAATACTAAGTTTATTTGCACCAACATGCCCAGTTATTATGGCTGCATTAGCTATAGCCAAGGTACCTTATGAAAAATGGCTAAAGTTTGTATGGAAACTTGTAGTACTAACATTTATTATTACCCTTGGACTTTTAGTGTTAGCTATGTTTGTATATAAACAATAGTAATGTACATTTAACTTTTTATTTCTTTAGTAAATTTTGTTGTCGTATCAATTTCAAAAAAAGATATTGATCTTGATAACTAATCAAATTAAAAAAGCACTTATCTAAATATAGATTTGTGCTTTTTATTTTAAAGTTTATTTTTCAATTTCAAATTTTGGCTGAGTAAATCCTCTACCATATACCTCTTTTATATCTGTAATTGTTAAAAATGCTTTATCGTCTATTTCTTTAACAATATTCTGAAGAATTACAAGTTCCTTTTGATCACAAACTACAAATAGTATTTTTTTATCTTCGTTAGTATACATACCTGTACCTTGAAGTCCCGTAACCCCCCTATTCAATGATTTCATCAATGCAATTGAAATTTCTTGTGACTTTTGTGAAATTATATGAACAGTTTTTGAAGCACTACCACCACTTACTATTCTATCTACCACAGTAGAAATTATGTACACTGCTATTATTGCATAAAGTCCTTTTTCTATACCAAAAACCATAATACCACATATGATTATTATTGTATCACAACAAGCCATAATTTTAGCCAGTGGAAGACCCTTAAAGAAATGATTAATTATAACTGCAGCAAGATCTGATCCCCCTGTACTTGCTGGTATTTTTAATACAATTCCTATTCCAGATCCTAGTAAAACAGATCCAAATATACTTACAAGCATCATATCTAAACCTTCTTGTGGTGGTAAATAGCTTGTATATGTAAGTGCCACAGATAAATAAAGTGCTGCAAAGACTGATTTTCCTGCAAATGCTTTCCCCTTAAGCTTTATTGCTAAAATAAATAAAGGTATATTAACTAAAATATTAGTTACCGATATAGGAATATTAGCCACATGTTCTATGACAATTCCAAGCCCTGATAGTCCACCTATAACTAATTGGTTAGGTTTGAAAAATACATTGATTCCAATTGCTGTTAATGTAATTCCTATCATTATTTTTAAGTAATCTTTAATGTCTTGTTTTTCAATAAATTTTAACATACGTTTTCCCTCCATCTAAAACCCCTCATCTGTTATAACATATTCGCTAAACAATGTAAACATTATCATTTCTAAATATTTAAATTATTTTTTTAAGTCACTATTTTTCTAATAATCTTAAAATTTCTAGTACATTTCATATTTTTATCACTTTTTTTACTACTTTGTCAATAGACAAATATACTTTTTTGAATATACTATAGAGTTCTAATCTAAATTTTAAAGTTATTCATTTATCAAATAATTTAATTTATAATTTGTTCAAATTCAATTATATTCAAGCTATAATAGAGTTAAACTATGTTTGAGTACATTTTATAGTGATTATAGTGAAATAAGCTTAAATTTATTGGATAACTTAAAAATATTTTTATTTTCTTATTAACAATATTTAAAGGAGGTTTTTTATGAGCTTTGTTGCTATTTTTAAAAACATAATAACATTTATATATATAATAAATATTTTTTTAGCAATACTTCTTATAATTTTTGAAAAAAGGAACCCAAATAGTACATGGACATGGATAATGATTATGTTTTTTATACCTATTTTAGGTTTTATTCTCTATTTATTTTTAGGTCAAGATTTAAGAAAACAGAAGTTCTTCCACTACAAAAAAGAAGAGGAAGAAGTCTTAATACCAACAATACAAGCTCAACATACCATGCTTAAAAATGACTATTTAGTAAAAAATAATCACTTTTTAAATGAGTATAGGGATTTTATTCAATTAAATTTAACTACTGATAATGCTATATTTACACATAATAATGATGTTAAAATATTAAATAATGGTGAAGAAAAATTTCCAAAATTGATTACTTCTTTAAAAAATGCTAAAAATTTTATTCACATACAATATTATATTTTTCGTGATGATGATATAGGAAATGAAATTATAAATATTTTAACTGAAAAAGCTAAAAGCGGTGTAGAAGTAAAAGTGCTGTATGATGGAATGGGCTGTATATGGCTTCCTAAAAAATTTTTCACCCCAATAATAGAATCTGGTGGAGAAGTAGTTTGCTTTTTTCCACCATTCATTCCTTATATAAATTTGAGACTAAATTACAGAAACCATAGAAAAATATGTGTTATTGACGGTATTGAAGGTTTTATAGGTGGATTAAATATTGGTGATGAATATTTAGGTAAAGATGAAAATATAGGTTTTTGGCGTGATATTCACCTTTATATAATAGGAGATGCTGTAGCTACATTAGAAACTCGATTCTTACTTGATTGGAGGTTTGCATCTAATAAAGAAGATTTTTCTATGAGCAAAAATTATTTTCCTAAAAATCAATATATAGGCAATAAACCTATTCAAATTATATCTAGCGGACCAGATTCTCAATGGGGCGCTATTAGAAATTCATATTTGAAAATGATTAGTAGAGCTGAAAAAAATATATATATAGAAACTCCATATTTAATTCCTGATGACAGTATTCTTACTGCACTAAAACTGGCTGCTCTTTCCGGAATTGATGTTAAAATTATTATACCTTGTAAACCAGACCATATGTTTGTTTATTGGGCTACTAAATCTTATGCATGGGAGCTTATGGAGGCCGGTGTACATTGTTACACGTATAATAATGGATTTATTCACAGCAAAATTATAGCTATAGATAGTAAATTATGTACTGTTGGTACTGCAAATTTAGATATGCGTAGTTTTAAACTTAATTTTGAAGTAAACGCTATGATTTATGACGAAGATTCTACTAAAGACTTAGAAAGAATATTTTTAAAAGATATCGAAAATTCTACGTATCTTACTAATAAGCACTATGCTGAGCGCTCTTTAATAATAAAAGTTAAAGAAGCAATTTCTAGGCTACTAGCACCTATGTTATAAAAAGGTATAAGGTCTTTTATAAGCCTTATACCCTTTTTATTTTATGTCATATATGGTACAAAAATTAATAATGTTATGATTGAATCAATAATTAAAGAGATTGATAAGGGTATTAAAGTAAGTATTTCTGTATCCTTTTTATAAAAGTTATATCCTAATCCATAACTTAAAAAACCTATAATTAAGCATAATATAGTTCCAACTATAGTGTTAGAGATAAATTGAGGCAGTAACATTTTATAGGATCCATATACTGTTGTTATTATTGCATAACACTTGATAATAATTGCAAAACAAGCCAATATAATAAAACTCTTAGCCCTTTTTTCTTTTGTAAAGCTATAATCAAAAAAGCTAACTATACCACCAATTACAAAAGTTGGTATCAACCATTTTATAGCTAATACAAATAGATATGAAAATGAATAAGCTATTCCTTGAGTTGTTGCTATTAACGCCTGAGAATATTCCCCTTTTCTTGCTTCATTATTAACTTTTTTGAACTTTTCATTAGTAGATGCTATATTTATATTAAATTTTTTATCATTTTTAAAACTTACAAATGATGAAATATCATCATTTATATATGGGTAAATGCAAAGTTCTCTAAGTCTCGTTACGTAAGAAAATTCTTTTACTTCCCCATTGTTTATAATATAATCTACTATGTTTTCTTGATAATCCTTTTTACCAAATAATCTAGGAGTAGTAGCTAAAAACCTTGCACCTTTTTCTGAGTAGAAACCTTTGTTGTAATATACTTCTTCACTATTATTTACCCTTAATTTAGATATATCAACGTCATTATTGTCAAGTCCATATTTTATAAGTTTTGAGCCTGAAAAAACACCCTTAGTTTCTTCTTCTAATAATATATACCCATATTTATCATCTGCAGAACATGCCATGTTAGAATAGACTACATTTTGCATTTTAGGAAGTTCTTTTATATCTTTTACTTCATTAAATTGCCTGTTTTCAAATATAACAGATTTTAAATTAGTTTGTTTTTGTAAAAAAGTTATAAGATATTTATCTTTTAATTTTACAGCAGATAACATAGATACACCTTTTTCATCTAATTCTTTTATTTCTTCAGTTTTTGTATTTATAACTTTTATTTTATCACTTGTACATATTAAAATTAAATTATCATCTAGTTGTTTCATTTCTATTACATCTTCAACTTTTTTACTATCTTTTTTATTAAAATTTTCATCTAAAATTAAAGTTTCCATATATCCTACAGAATTTTTAGTTGATGTAAAACTAAACCAATAACCGTCTTTAGCTTTACAAAGTGATGTAGCCATTATAAAATCTTCATCTATATCATAAGTTTTTTCATTAATAACTTCACCTATGTCATTTGTGATACTAAGCTTCAATTTATCCTTATCATCATATCCAACTATTATTTTTTCTTCATCTTTTAAAATAGGAGCTGGATTCCTCACCATTCCTTCACCAACAATTACTTCTTTACTCCAAATCTCAGATGGAGGACTCTTATAATACCCTAAACTTGTTATATAATTTAGAATTAAAATTATCCCCGTTAATAATACTAACCCTCCTATATATATGCTTTTTTTCTTCATCTCCCCGCCTCCAAATTTTTCAAAATTCTGTATTTTCTAACTTTTATTATACTCTCTGTTTTATATATATTCAATTATATGATATTATTATAATTAGTTGATTTAAAATTAACATTCTAATTATAAATTTGAGAGGATTTATCTATGAAGAGAACAGGTAAAATAATTAATATTGAAAAAAATAAAGTATATCTTCTTACTAAAGATAAAGAATTTATAACTGTAAAAAGAACTAACATAAAGCCTAAAATGGGCAACATATATACAGGAACTGTAATTCAAAAGAAAACCATAGTTCAAAAACTTCTTATATCTTTTCTTTTAATAGGTATAATTACAGCTAGTATTTTAACTTATACTAATTTTGCTACTAAATATGTTGTAATTGCTGATTTTAACTCTAATGTTAAATTTGAAGTTACATCTTCCGGTAAAATATCTAATGTATCTTCCAAAGATGCTGATGGAATAGAACTAATTAATAATACCAATGTAATTGGAAATACATTAAATGATGGTCTTATTATACTATTTGATGAAGCTTTAAAGGAAAAACAAATTTCCATACCTAATGGATATTATATTGGAAAAGTATTAGTATTTGTATCAGATAATAAGACAGAATTACCATTAGACCTTAATACATTTGTAAGCCATGCAGAAAAAAATAATTTTGTAGTAACAGTAAATAGCAATACCGGTGAATTTGATTAATAAAAAAACAGCTTAATATTTATTAAGCTGTTTCTTATTTTCACATATTATTTAACGAATCTAGGAATTTGAAATTTCAATTTAGCACTTGTACACTGACTTAATATTCGTTCATATCTAGCAGCTTGTTTATATGCCCATGACACATCTGTAGCATATTGCTTCCATCCACTTGGATATTCTCCTATCGCCCATCTCATTTCATATAATGTATCTTTATCATCCATATCAGTCACTTGTGAACAGTGTATATATCTTTCTCCGATCCATTTAGCACCACCAATTATAGCCTTTTCTGGAGTTGTCCATCCTTGTTCATATGCAGTTTTTGCTCCTCCATTTATAGGATCACTATCTACTGCCCCTATACCGTACATATTATAGACTTTTACAGTCTTGCCATCTGGAGTTTTATAGTCTATGCCATTAGCTAACTGAGATGTTCCAACCCCTGTTTCTAATGCACAATGTAAGTTTAAATATACAGGATTTATATCATATGTTTTTCCTGCTTCTATAAATACTGAACCTTTATCTTTTATAATTCCCTTTGTATTTATCTCCCTATTTAAAACTTCTGGTGATATACCATCTATATATTTTAAACTTAAAAATTGATAGACTTGAGTACTATTTAAAGATAAATTTTCTGAATCAGCAAAAGCTTTAACATTTAATAAACTTCCATCAGATGTAAACGGTGAATTTCTTAAAAATTTAATTAATTTTCCTGATTGACTTTGTACAAAATCATCTAATGTAAATGGATAATCTATATATTCAACTGTGCTTCCTGCTGGAACGCTAATAGTATCTGTGTTTCTTTCAGTAGTAAAATCTATAACATAATTATTTTCAAGTCCGCTTCCAATTGAATTTGTAATTGAACTACTTACTAATAAACTATAAATAGTATTAGGTTCATATCCACCTTCTGGTGGATTTACATTTACAACTTTATTGTTAGCATCATAGCTAATAGATATAGGTTGACTTACGCCCCCATTTACTGTTGTAACTTTAATAGAACTTTCTAGTGAATTAATAGCACTATCATTTAGTGTATCATTAAGGCATATGCTCCAAACTTTATTAGTTGGAACACTTAATTTATGTTCAAAAACCTTAGGCTCTACTGCTGCATTCACCCTTGATGTTGTAATAATCATAGTGACCATTATTAATAAAAATACACCTATAATAGAAGACCTCTTTTTTCTCTCCATTTTTCCCCCTCTTTTCTTAATATTGCTTGTCCACTTTTAATGCAAAATTGTTATAAATTTAAGTTTTATTCTTTCTTTTACAAACAATTTTGCTAACCATTAGACAATAACTTATAAATCATACTTAAATTATACATGATGATTCCTTTAATTTGTATATTTATTTATATTTTTGTAAATTTAAATTATATTGTATAGGTATATCTATTATTTTTATCTTCTATAAAATTATTGCAACCTATTTTCAACTAAAATTCTTCTATATTTCTATAAAAATATCAGAATTAATTTTTATAGTTAGCTTTTAAGTATATAATACTAGTATATACTTATAATATTTTTAGAAAAGGAACGATGTATATGGATAAAAAAATCACTTCGGGTACTAGATTAAATAAATACATAAGTGAAAGTGGATTTTGCTCTAGAAGAGAAGCTGATAGGTTAATTGAAAAAGGCATAGTCTTTATAAATAAACAAAAGGCCGGTATAGGTACTAAAGTTTTACCTAGCGACATTGTTACTGTAAATGGAGTAACTGTAAAACCTAAAAGTAAAAAAGTTTATATAGCACTAAATAAACCTGTAGGAATTACTTGTACTACAGACACATCTATAAAAGGAAATATAGTTGATTTTATAAATTATCCTGAAAGAATATTTCACATAGGAAGATTAGATAAACCCTCTCAAGGATTAATTTTTCTAACCAATGATGGCGACATAGTAAATAAAATTTTACGTTCAGGAAATAATCATGAAAAAGAATATTTAGTTACTGTTAATAAGCCAATTACTGATAATTTTATTAAAGCTATGTCTAATGGTGTACCTATCTTAGATACAATCACAAAAAAATGTTTTATAAAAAAAGAAAGCAATTATATTTTCAGGATTATATTAACTCAAGGTCTAAATAGACAGATAAGAAGAATGTGTGATTATTTAGGATATGACGTAGTAAAGCTTGAAAGAATTCGTATTATGAATGTGACACTAAAAGATATTCCTATAGGTAAATGGAGATACTTAACGGAAAAGGAAATGGGTGTTATAAACTCTCTTGTAAAAGATTCTGTAAAAACAGAAGATGCTTCTTTATAATTAACTTGTTATGGGAACGTACTTTGAAAATTCTACTTATATATAAAAAAATTAAAGGTGATTTTTTAATTTTAAAATCACCTTTAATTTATGAATTTTTTAGTACTTTAAAAAATTTATTCTTCTTTTTCTGCTGGCTTTTCAAGGTCAGCTTTAAATAATGTTTTAAAATCATCATTAATTAATTCTTTATTTTCTTTTGTTTCCTTTAAACTTGGTTCATCACTTTCTGAAATATCAAACATAACTTCATAAACAGTAGTTGGTACTTTATCATCTCCATAAACTACAACATAAGACTTTTGTGATTTTTCTCCATTAGCGTTTTTATAATAATCATAAATTTTAGTTTTACTTACATCTACTTTTTTATCTGTCATCTCTTTATCTATAATTTCTTTTGTCTTTTTAGTATAATCTTCTTTCTTTGCAGCATTTACTTCCTTTTTTACATCATTTAATATTTTAATAGTACCTATATCATCATAATAATAATCTTTTTCTGATACAGCATTTAATAATTGTCCAAATTCTTCATATTTAACTTCTTCAGCTTTTTCTTCAGTTTTTTCTTCATCTTTTTTATTTTCATCTTTTTTATTAGTAGCTTCTGTATTTGTTGCATTTTCTTTTGCATCATTTTTATTAGTTGTATTAGCCCCACATGCTGTTAATGAAAATGTTAAAACTGCAGCTAACACAATTGATAATACTTTTTTCATTTCATATACCCCCAATTTAATTAGTTATTTTTTCCAATTGGCCCTTTTTCAATTATATCAATTTTTAAAAAATTTTTCAATATTTAAAATAATCTTAATATTTAAAATCATTTTTCATATAAATAATTCACAATTTTATCACAGTAATTTTAATTAATATGAAAACATTGTAAATTTTTTTACATTCTTAGAAAAGTTATTAACATTATCCACAGACTTCCTGTTAATAATCTGTTGAGTTATTGTTAATATTTAATTACAATTTAGTTTTTTCAGAATAATTTTAATGAAAATTAAAATAATATAGATGTATATATAGTTCTTATTTTTTTATTATTTTTTATACACATTATCAACATGATTGTTTATAATTTGTGGATAACTTTCAAATTATTTATTTTTTTTAAAAACTTAACTAATAATTAATATTATTTAAAAACAATTAAAATTTGAATTGTTAAAATATTCTGTAATTTATGGTATAATTTTCTTATTAAATGTTTTTACTTCTTTCCCATACCACAAGCACATTGGGGGTTGATATAATGTCTAATAACGTTATTTATGTAGACTTTAAATCTAGAAAAAAAATTAAGAATCGCAATAAATTCATTAATTTCTTTTCTATAAAAAAAATCAAATCTTTTTTTAACAATAAACATCCTAAAGAAAATAGAACTAATAAACCTTACGATATGAGATTAAAGATTTATAACTATAAAAATCAGTTATAAATATAGATATACAAAACTTTTAAGATATAAGTTAAAATATAATTGTAGAATTCTATATGTTATTAAATTTTAAATAATGGTCAGTATGGTTATTTTTTACTCTGTATTTAATGATTATACTGACTGTTTATTTTTATAAATATTTGTATAATTATTTTACTTTCCCCTAATATTACGTATAATAAATAATATTAAGGATAAATTTATTTTATAATTATATTTTAGTATTTAAAAATATTAGATTAATTGTTCTATAAATAATTCTATATTTGTTTGGAGGTTTTTTATGAGAATCGGACTAGGTTATGATGTACATAGACTTACAGATAACAGAAAACTTATATTAGGTGGCGTTACAATTCCTTATGAGAAAGGCCTTTTAGGACACTCTGATGCAGACGTTCTTGTTCACGCAATTATGGATAGTCTCTTAGGTGCTGCAGCTCTAGGAGATATAGGTAAACACTTTCCTGACACAGATGAAAAATACAAAGGAATTTCTAGTATGGAGCTTTTAAAATATGTAGGTGATTTATTAAAAAAACATAACTATATTATCGGTAATATAGATGCTACTATAATAGCTCAAAGACCTAAAATGGCTCCTTACATTTCTGAAATGGTATCTAATATAAGTGATTCACTTAACATAGATTGTAACAAAATTAATGTAAAAGCTACAACTGAGGAAGGGTTGGGATTTACCGGAACTGGTGAAGGTATATCTTCTCAAAGCATATGTTTACTTCTAGATTAATTATATGTAGATAAAAATCTTTCTGGTATAAATTTAAAAGGATGCAAAAGCATCCTTTTTTATGAATTAATTATTCAACTGTTTTCTTTTCACTTTCACCTAATAATATTGCAGAAAGTCTTATAAATGTCTTAATATCTTCTTCTGTTAATTTTTCTATACCATTAATATTTTCAAGATTTTCTTTTACCACATTTAATGCAGTTTCCTCTTTTACTGGATTAGACATGTTATTAAAGTTTTCTTCAACATATCTAACTCCATCCATTATTATCCTTAATATTTTTTTCGTATTTTCATCTGCTACCCCTAATTCATCTAACATATCAATAATTGTATATCCGAAATTCAGGAATTTATCATCTAGTATTATATTTTTCTTTTTTAACAGTCCTGCAAGTATTCCAACCGCCAATACAACTAAAATTATAAGCAATGCTTGAACTAGACCATTTTGCATAAAAGCCTCCATAAATTCCCCTCCAAATTATATTTTATTATTATATATATATTCTAAAGGCCTTGTTATTGCTACAAATCTATTCAAATTTATATTTAAGTATAAAAAAATACCAAAATAATTTTAACTATTATCTTGGTATTTTATATAATTAAATTTATATAACAAAAATATATTGTATAAAACATTTTACAATTCAAACTATTCCCCCTATATTATCTAAAATAAACTAACATGTTTTTATTGCCTCAACAGGACAATTTTTCTCTGCTTTTTTTGCATCAAATTCATTTATAACCGGAACTTTTTCTACTTTAACATAAGCTTTATCACCATCACCTATTTCAAAAACTTCTGGGCATAGCTTTGCACAGCTACCACAGCTTATGCATGTTGCTTTATCAACTTTGGCTATCATAAAATTACCTCACTTTTTATTTATACTTTAATTATAAAATTCCCAATAGCATGTTTTTTTATTCTTGTTAATATAGGTTCCTAGTTAGCCTTCAAATTTATCTATTTTAAGACTTAAGCAAAAAAGTTATGTAAACTCCTAATTATTTAAATTCAGTACCATATTCTGCATAGAAATATTTTTAAGTTCTTAAATAAATTTAATCTTGAACTTGTAATCAATATATTTTTTTAAAGATGAAAAACTCTACATATGTATTAGTAGAGTTTTTTATCTTTTAATTACATTATATCGTTTTTAAATCCTTCAAAGTCCCCTTTTACATCTTCCCATGTTTTTCCACTACCTAAATCTTCATACATTTTTTTGATTTTTACAGTCATTGTAGTATCATCACTAATTTTAACTGTAGTCACTTTATTATCTGTTTGTTTTATAGCATCTTCTATTGCCTTATTAACTTCTGTTTTGGAAGTTATATCATCATTATATGCTACACCTACTACAGCTGTATTGTCATGAACAACAGCACTAGCTTCTTTTACACCAGCTATTGTTGATATTTTTTCTCTTATAACTTTAGATCTTTCAAGTTCAGCTGATTTTTCATTATCTGTGGTCTTGTTTGCATTTCCTGTATTGTTTGTCATACCATTTTTATTTGTCATACCATTTTTGTTTGTTGTATTATCAGTTGTGTTTTTAGTACATCCAACTAATGGCATTGCAAGAAGTGATGCTGAAAGGACTAATGCCATAAGTCTTTTAGAATTTTTATTCATGTAAATACCTCCTAAAATTATTATCTATTTCTCTATACTATTGTGCTCAACTTCAATAGTTTTTATTATAATTTTAGGAAATTAATTTTTTAAATTTTATACTGATATTACTTCTATAAAAATATCTCTTTTTAACATATACTTTCCATTTTTTAATTCTAGCTCAAACTCACTTACCGTGCTTACCTTCTCAGCTTTTTCAACATGAAATACATATCCATATTTATTTTTATTTTTAAAAAAAATTTTATTACTTCTAACAACTTTTAATTGATTTCCTAAATTATCATATATCATTGTTGGAATTTCATTAATCATAGCATCTCTCTCCCTTTAGTAAACTTTATGGTTGTCCTTATTGTCTTAATTCCCTTGTGTCAATGATATATAATATTAAGAAACCCTTATATTTATGATTAATATTTTATGAATAATCTACGTTCTTAAATTCTTAAATCAAATTTAACTTTTCACCTTAATTCATTACCTTATTATTTTTATATAAAAAATAATAAGGTATCTTAAAAACAGTTTTAAGATACCTTTAAAATTAAAAATTATTTTCCTAAAGTAGCTACCATAACAGCTTTTATGGTATGCATTCTATTTTCAGCTTCATCAAATACTATTGATGCTTCACTTTCAAATACTTCATCACTTACTTCCATTGCATTTATACCAAATTTCTCAAAAACATCTTTTCCTACTCTTGTTTTCAAATCATGGAACGCTGGAAGACAATGCATAAATTTAGCATCTTTATTATTAGTTAACTCCATCATTTTTGAATTAACTTGATATGGTAGAAGAATTTTTATTCTTTCCGCCCAAACCTCATCTGCCTCGCCCATAGAAACCCAAACATCTGTATAAATTACATCTGCACCATTAACGCCCTCTTCTACACTATCTGTTATTGTTATTTTTCCACCAGTGCATTTTGCAATTTCTAAACATTTATTTACTAACTCTTCTTCTGGAAATAATGATTTTGGTGCAACTATTCTAAAATCCATACCCATTTTAGCTGCTCCAATCATAAGAGCATTTGCCATATTATTTCTTCCATCTCCAGCATAAACAAATTTTATTTCATTAAGTGGCTTTGTAAAATGTTCTCTTATAGTTAAAAAATCCGCTAATACTTGTGTTGGGTGATCTTCATTAGTAAGACCGTTCCATACAGGCACTCCAGAATATTTAGCTAAATCATTTACCACTTCCTGTCCAAACCCTCTATATTCAATTCCATCAAACATTCTTCCTAAAACTCTAGCAGTATCTGCAATAGACTCTTTTTTCCCCATTTGGCTTCCTGTAGGTCCTAAATAAGTTACATGTGCCCCTTGATCATGAGCAGCTACCTCAAAAGCACATCTTGTTCTAGTTGAATCTTTTTCAAATAACAATACTATGTTTTTACCCTGTAAGGTTGGTTGTTCTACCCCTGCATATTTTGCTCTTTTTAATTCTTGTGCTAAGTCTAAAAAAAAGTTTATTTCTTTTGGCGAAAAATCCATTAGTGTTAAAAAGTTTCTGTTTCTTAAATTATACATTTTTAATACCCCCAAAATTATTTAAAATATATTATCATAATCTTTAATTTAAATTAAATATCTTCTCTTACAAATGGCATAGACATGCATCTTGGACCACCACGACCTCTTGAAAGTTCACTGGATTTAATAGCATATACTTCAATATTATGCTTGTCTAAAAGTTCATTTGTAACATAGTTCCTATCATAAGTTATTACCTTCCCCGGTGATATAGCTAAGGTGTTAGAACCATCATTCCATTGTTCTCTTCCCGCTGCTATTTTGTCTCCACCACCACATCTTATAAGTGTAACCTCTGTTTTCAAAGCTCTACTTAGTACACTTTCAAGGCTTTCTTCACACTCTTTTGTAATTACATTCTTGTTTGCTTTATCATAACTTATTTCTATTACTTTTAATGTATCTTCTATTTCTGGATGTATTGTAAATTTATCATAATCCACCATAGTAAATACTGTATCAAGGTGCATGAACGCTCTTATTTTTGGTATATTAAACAATAATATTTTTTCAAAGGTTTCTCCTGATTTGAAAATATTACTTGCAAGTTTTAATACAGCTTCTTTATCTGTTCTTTCACTACATCCAATAGCTAATACTTCTTTTGATAATACTAGCTGATCTCCACCCTCTATACATGAAGGGTTGTCCATATCATAATATATGCTCACATTTGTATCTTTAAACCATGGATGATACTTAAATATATATTTTCCAAAGAGAGTTTCTCTCCTTCTTGCAACTTTTCTCATAGAGTTCAAAGATACACCACTTCCTATACACGCAAATGGATCTCTTGTAAAATATAAATTAGGCATTGGTTCCAATAAAAAAGGGTATTCACTTTTGCTTTCTTTTAAAAGTATATCCTCTTTTCTAACTCCAGCCATAATAACATCAATCATTTCTTTAGGTAACATATTTAAAAGATATTTTTTTAGTTCTTCTTTTATCTTATTATCAACTAAATTACTTTTTAATAATATATCTTCTACAAACTGCTCTTTTATGTTTAAATCTTTTATTGAATCTGTTACTAAGTTTTCTAAATATAAAACCTCTATACCATTCATTTTAAATACTTCTGCAAACTTATCATGTTCTTCACGTGCAATTTTTAAATATGGTATATCATCAAATAATAAATTTTCTAAATAACTCGGTGTTAAATTTTCAATTTCTCTACCTGGTTTATGCAAAAGAACGGTCTTTAATTTACCTATTTCAGAATAAACTTTTACCCCCCTTTGTTCCATCCATTATCGCCCCCTACTCTTTAATTATTTTAGTCCCAGATACTCCTTTTAACGCTTCATTTGCTTTAGATAATGATGATATTATTGCTATTTTATTATCACCAAATTGAACAAATTTTTTACATGCCTCTATTTTCGGAAGCATACTTCCTGGAGCAAACTGTCCCTCTTCTATATATTTGTTAACTTCTTTTATAGTAATAGATGTCAATTTTTCCTCTGTTTCTTTGTTATAATCTATACATACACTTTCTACAGCTGTTAATATTAACAAACAATCCGCATCTAGTATCTCTGCTAATCTTTCTGCTGCAAAGTCCTTATCAATAACTGCTGCAACACCTTGTATTGTATTGTTTTTTCTTATTACTGGTATTCCACCACCACCACAAGAAATAACTACTTTTTCATTCTTAACTAAGTCCTTTATAGTTTCTTTTTCAATTATATCTAAAGGCCTTGGTGAAGCTACAACCCTTCTATATCCTCTCCCAGCATCTTCTTTCATAATATACCCTTGACTTTTTTCTAATTTTTCTGCTTCTTCTTTAGAATAAAATGAACCTATAGGTTTTGTAGGATTTTTAAAACCACCATCATTTTCGTCTACTAAAACCTGAGTTATTACTGTAGCTACTGGCTTGTCAATTTTCCTATAGTTTAATTCTTCACTTATCGCATTTTGAAGATGATAGCCTATATATCCTTGTGTAAATGATCCACACACATCAAATGGAAATAAAATATTTTTATCATTATATTTTATAGCATCTTCAATTGTGGCTACTATTTGTCCTACTTGTGGCCCGTTCCCATGTACTATAGAAATCGAATGTCCTTCTTCTATTAAATCAACAATAGATTTTGCCGTATCTTTACATGTTTTTAATTGTGACTCTGCACTTTTATCCTTTGGATTTGATTGTAGTGCATTACCCCCTAAAGCTAATACTATTTTCACAATATCCCCCCATTTAAAAACATATTTATTTTTATAATATTTTTTAATTCTTTCCCCAAGCACCCTTTTTATTTAAAATAATTATTTATAATATTAATTAATTTTGTTGAATTTTTTAATTGTCATGTGTTCTATATTTAATAGATTTGTTTCATTAGTATTAAATTTATGTTTAACATGATGTTTTATGCAGTGATTTCATAAGATGTTTTTAATATAAAGTACTATCATAGTAAATAATTTTCTATTTTATGTCAAATTTGCTATGATAAAGTATATTCATTTGCTATACATTTTTTCACAAGTACTAAATTTCAATTTATTAATAATTAATTATATTTATATTAATTTAACTGTAATTATAGTTTATAAAGTTAAATATTATCTATTACATTTTTCTTCTTATTTTAATGAAATCATTGTTTTATATCTTAAATTTAAAGTCTAAATATTACAATACAGTATTAATATTTAGACTTTAAATTAATAAATTAATTTAATTTATTACTCTTCATATAATGTCTTAACAAGATATTTTAAAATTTTAGAATATATTATATATATCTTTCTAATTACTAATAATAAAATATACAATATATTTGAATTTTTATGTAAATGTATATTTTTTGTAAATTTTTTATTTATTTTTATTCAACTCTTTTTTTAATTTTTTTAAATTAAAAGGCTATAAGATATAATTTACATATATCTTATAGCCTTTATTTGAACTTTAATTTTTAACAAATTTTTATTACTTTTGCAACTATTTAATATTTCTGCTACCTGGTTTTATATAAGGAATACCTTCTTTGCATAGTGGACATTCTTCTTTTTCAAAGTTATCTACATTTAGTTTTATAGCACTATATAATGGTAATTTAAGTTCTGATATTTCTCCTCTTCTGTCAACAATTGAGCAAACCCCAACAACTTCTGCACCTAAACTTTCTAATAACCTACACACTTCCATAGTTGATTTTCCTGTAGTTACAACATCCTCTGATATCATTACCTTAGTTCCCTTTTCTATTTCAAATCTAGATAAAGTCATAACTCCATCTCTTCTCTCTGTGAATATGCCTGGCTTTTTTAACTGTCTTGCTACTTCATAAGCAACTATAACTCCACCCATAGCTGGTCCTACAACAACATCAAAATCTATATCCTTTATTTTATCTACAACAACTTTTAAAATTTTTTCTGCTTTATCTGGATATTGAAGTAGTCTAGCACATTGGCAGTATTTATTGCTATGTCTACCTGATGATAATAAAAAATGTCCTTCTAATAATGCATTAGTTTCTTTTAATATGTCTATAATAATTTTTTCCATTATAATTCCTCCAAGTCAAATTTATTTGATTATGCCTTATATAATTCCTCTTATATCATTTATATTTTTTATGTTTCTCTCTTTTAAAAATTTTTCCATTCCGTTTATAATATCTAGCATAATATCTGGTTTTATAAAGTTAGCAGTTCCTACTTGTATAGCCGAAGCTCCTGCCATTACAAATTCAATAGCATCTTGCCATGTTTTTATTCCACCTAGTCCTATTATAGGAATATTTACCACTTTACTTACTTCATTCACCATTCTAAGGGCTATAGGTTTTATTGCTGGTCCTGAAAGTCCTGCATATACATTTTCAAAGACAGGTTTTTGATTATATATATCAATTGCCATGCCTTTAAAAGTATTAACTAATGACAATGCATCTGCCCCTGCTTCACAACAACTTATTGCCATTTCCTGAATATTTTCAGCATTAGGTGATAATTTCACTATAAGTGGTTTACTACAATATTTTTTTACTTCTTTAACTGCATCATATGCTATAGACGATTTAATCCCTAAAGCCATACCACCAGTTTTTACATTAGGACAGGATATATTAAGTTCTATCATATCTACACTACTACAATTTAATTTTTTAACACCTTTAATGTATTCTTCTATAGAACCTCCGCCTAAATTTGCAATTATTACTGTATTTAACTCTTCCATATTTTTCAGTTCTTTTTCTATAAATTTATCTACTCCTGGATTTTGAAGTCCAACGCTATTTAACATTCCAGATGGAGTTTCTTTCATCCTTACCCCATCATTACCGTCCTTAGGGTTTATAGTCAATCCTTTAGAGCTTATCCCACCAAGTTTAGAAACTGGAAAGAACTCGTTATATTCTTGTCCAAAACCAAATGTACCCGATGCAGCTATTACTGGATTTTTAAATTCAACTCCACATATATTCACTTTCATCATTAATCATCACCTCATGTACTAATCTTCAAAGCCCTATTATTTTTATTAAATCTCTATATCATCACCACAAAATACTGGTCCATCTTTACAAGTTCTTTTATTTCCTTGCTTGGTTTTACAAGTACACACTAAACAAGCGCCTATTCCACAGGCCATCTTTTTTTCTTCTGATATATAAACCTTTGTGTTTGTTTCTTTGCACATTTTCACTACTTTATTCATCATAACTTCTGGTCCACAACATAGTACTAAATCGTATTTATTTGTGTCTAATACCTCTGTTATATAACCCTTATGACCACAACTTCCATCTTCTGTTGATACATATATTTTTTTAATACTATTTTTCATATCTTCAATTGCATATGTTAAGTCTTTAAATCCTGCATATAAATCTATACTTTCTTCTTTTAATAAACTTAAAAGATATTTCATTGGAGCTATACCTATTCCCCCTGCTACTATTGCAGTCTTTTTCCCTTTAACTTCTTCTACATTAAATCCGTTTCCTAGTGGTCCCATTGTTTTAATTTCATCACCTTGATTTAACTTGCTTATTAATTCTGTACCTTTGCCAACAACTGCATATAAAAACTCAATATAGTCTCCATTTTTTCCAACGTTATGAACACTTATAGGTCTTGATAAAACTGGCTCGTCTTCCCAGCATCTTACCATATAAAACTGACCTGGGTTCGCTTTGAATTTTCCTGATACTTTTATCTTATAGATTCCCGTTGAAACCTCTTTATTTTCTAACACTCTATTCATTGTAAATTCTTTATTTAAATTCATAAAACCATCCTCATATATAAGATTTGAAAAAACTTACCCCTTACCCTCTTGTATTGTTTTTTATAGCTAACTTTATTTCATCTCTCATTCTTATGACTTCTTCCCTTGCATATTTATCAAAATATTTTTCACCGTCTTCATATTTTTTATATGCAAGAAGTATACCTCTTGATGAGTTAACTACTCCACCATTTCCATCTTTTAAATACATAGCTACATCTTCTGCCGTTCCACCTTGTGCTCCATATCCAGGTATTAAGAAAAATGTACTATTTAATTTTTTTCTTAACATAATTCCTTCTTCTGTATGAGTACATCCTATAACTCCACCTATAGAACTATATCCACACTGTCCTAAGAAGTTTTCTCCTATTTTGTTAAGCTTATCTCCAACTTTTGAATATACCTTTTCATTATCTAATGTATCTATATACTGTATATCTTTTGCCCCTTTATTAGATGTTCTTATTAATACAAAAATTCCTTTTTCACCTTTTTTAATATATGGGATATATGGCTCTATAGTATCTAAGCCCATATATGGATTTAATGTTATAAAGTCAACCTCAAAATCTCCCTCAAAATGTGCTTTTGCATACATTTCAGCTGTTTTTGCTATATCCCCTCTTTTTATATCTCCTATAGCAATTCCGCCTTTTTTCTTTATATATTCTATAGTCTTTTTATACGCTATAAGTCCTTCTAATCCTAATGCTTCGTAATATGCTATTTGAGGTTTATAACAAGCGACAACATCTAAAGTAGCATCTATAATACTTTTATTAAATTGAAATACACCTTCTGATATTGATGAAAATTTATTTAAAAAATCTTTAGGTATGTAGCTTAGATCTGTATCTAGACCTAAACAAACATGTCCTTTTTCTTTAACTGTATTAAATAATTTATCTATTATCATTAAACGCCCTCTCATTCTAGATTTAAGTATCTAAATTTCATATTTATTATTTGAATAAACTATTTCACCATTTTTTATGGTTTTTATTATATCTCCATATACTTCTACCCCATTTAATGGCGTATTTTTTCCTTTTGAATAAAATCTTTCTGAATCTATATTATATTTAGCTTCTAAATCTATTAAAACTAAGTCTCCTTCATATCCAATTTCAATTTTTCCCTTTTTAACACCTAACATTTCACTAGGTTTTTTACTCATGATTTCACTTAGTTTTTCTAAAGATATTCCATTTTCTTTTACTAGTTTTGTATAACATACGCTAAATGCTGTTTCTATTCCAGATATACCTGGTGCTCCACTTTCCTTATCCTCTTTACTGTGTGGCGCGTGATCTGTTGCTATAACATCTACATATCCATCTTCTATAGCCTTAATTAAAAATTCTACATCTTCTTTTTTTCTTATTGGTGGATTTACTTTATAGTTACATTCATTTTCTAAAAACAAATGATGTGGTGCAACTTCACAGGTAACTTTGGTCCCTTCATCTTTATATCTTATAATATACTTCATAGCCTCCTGAGTACTTACATGTGCTATATGAACAGTAGCACCTGTTATTTTTGCAAATTCTAGATTACGTAAAGTCATTATATTTTCTGCTATTCTCATATCATATTTTGATAGATTTTCCTCTTCGCAGTGGCACATAAGTATTAATTTTTTTTCTTTGGCCTTAACCATAGCATCTAACATAATTTTGCTATTCATTACATCTTTTCCGTCTTCTGATATGATTTTTATGGAATTATCTATCCTATCTAAATGACTTATATCCTTACCATCAAAACTATTAGTAATAGAAACTGTTTGATGTACATCTATTAAACCTATTTGATTAGCCCTACCTCTAACATAATTTACTGTATCCATAGAACTGCATACAGGATTTGTATTTGCCATTAGATTTACCATTGTATATCCGCCTTTAACCGCAGCCCTTGAACCTGATTCTATATCTTCTTTATAAGTAAATCCTGGTTCTCTAAAATGTACATGTAAATCTACAAAGGATGGCATAAGAACATAACCTTTTGCATCTATAGTTTTACAAGATTTTCTTAAGTTTCTACCAATTTTATTTATAATGCCATCTTTTATATAAACATCACCTAAATAGCTTCCATAACAGTCTACAACTTTTGCATTTTTAATTAATAATTCCACAAATTTAACCCTCCTTAGTTATAACGTATTTCCTTTACTTTTATAATCTCATCACAATATTTACATCTATATTCTTTTTTGTCTTCATTAAACAAATAATGTGTATGAGCTATATATGGTTCTATTGATGTTATACAACGAGGATTTTTGCACTTAATAATTCCTTCAACTTTTTTAGGAAGGGTTAATGCTATTTTCTCTACAATTTTTTCATCTTTTATTATATCTACAGTTATACCTCTATCTATTAATCCTAAAACTGTATAATCTAATTCCATAACATTCTCTATCTTTATAATATCTTTTCGCCCTAATTTTTCACTATGGGCATTCATAATTAAGGCAACCTGATACTGTGCTTTATCTAATCCTAAATAATTAAATATTTTCATTCCTCTTCCAGATTCTATATGGTCTATAACAATTCCATTTTTTATACTATTTATTGTTAACATAGAAAACCCCCCTCATCTTTTAATTATGCTAATCCTAAAAGTTTGCATATTAAAGCCATTCTTACAAACATACCGTATTTGGCCTGTTTAAAATAAATCGCTCTTGGATCATCATCAACTTCATATGCTATCTCATTCACTCTTGGTAATGGATGAAGTACTATCATATTTTCTTTTGCTAACTTCATTTTTTCATTACATAATATATAAGAATCTTTTAGCCTTACATAATCTTCTTCATTAAAAAATCTTTCCTTTTGTACTCTTGTCATATAAAGAATATCTAACTCGCCTATTACTTCTTCCATTTTTTCTACTTGTTTAAATTCTATATTCTTTTCTTTTAAAATTCTTATTATATATTCTGGTACATTTAATTCCTGTGGGGATATTAATATAAATTTGTTTCCTTCATATCTTGATAATGCTTTTATTAGTGAGTGAACTGTTCTTCCAAATTTTAAATCTCCACAACATCCTATAGTTAAGTTCTTTAATCTTCCCTTAACTCTTCTTATGGTTAATAAATCTGTAAGTGTTTGTGTTGGATGTTGATGTCCACCATCACCAGCATTAACAACTGGTATATGTGAACTTTCTGATGCCACTAATGCTGCTCCTTCTTTTGGGTGTCTCATAACAGCAATGTCTGCATAACAAGAAACAGTTCTTATAGTATCTGAAATGCTTTCGCCCTTTGCAACTGAGCTTGAGTTTGCTTCTGAAAAACCTATAACATTACCACCTAATCTAAGCATAGCTGCTTCGAAACTAAACCTTGTTCTTGTACTTGGTTCAAAGAATAATGTTGCAAGTATTTTTCCATCACACATTTTTGCATATTGAGTAGGATTTTTTATTATTTCATCTGCTAATAAAAATATTTGTTCTAATTCTTCTAATGTGAAATCCATTGGTTCTATTAAATTTCTTCCTTTTAACATATAAAACAGCTCCTTTTTACCTCACTGGGTTAATTTAAAGGGTATTTTTGCAATAAAAAATGCTTTCCCAAAGGAAAGCATTTTAATTACAACTATATAACTATAGCTAATTTTAGCTACACTTATATAGCTATATTATTTTCTTCCCTTTCTGATCTCTCTGGATCAAATTTAAAAGGACATAAAGTTATTATCTTTAAAATAACTATATATAACCTTTAACTAATTGTCAATATATTTTATTTAAATTTAATAACAAATATTCTTCTTTTTCTAAAATTTGTATATTTAAATATATAGATATATAGATTGAATTGTGCTATAATTAAAATACTTAAAGGAAACACTGCCAAAAATTTTATAAAGTTTTTTCTATATATTTTGGCACACTAAAAACATAACCAATATTAAAATACAAGGAGGAAAATTTCATGAAAATTTCTTTTGATGATAAAACAAAAGCTGCTTTATTAAAAAAACTTGAAAAAAATGATAGTAAATCATTTAGGTTAATGATAAAAGGCTTTGGCTGAGGTGGCCCTACATTAGGTGCTGTTCTGGATGAACAGACTGAAAATGATATAGCACAGGTTGTTGATGGAATTAACTTTATCGTCGATAATGACGAAGCCGAAATTTTTAAAGACTGTATTGTATCTTATTCAAGAACTCTTTTTGGCGAAACTTTTAAAGTTGTAGCTAAAAATATACCTCAAAGTAGTTGTTAATTTTAAAAGCTTTTGCTAAACAGCAAAAGCTTTTGTTTTATATTTAAATATATAGTTTGCATTTTATTTTTTCGTCAAATTCAGTCCAATTACCTATTTGAGTGTTAGCTTTTATTGTTTTTATTTTATTCATTATACAATCTAAATAATCTGCATGATGAACTATGTAGGATTCTTGACTATTGGGCGCTTTAGGAGACCCATATTTAACTGCTCCATGATGTTGAACAATACACCCTCTTATTCTACACTTAAAATCTTCATCATAAAATTCTGATTTTGAATTTAATGCTTCTTCTATCATAGTCATACCTATTACTATATGACCTTCCATTTCCCCACGAAGAGTTGTACTAAAGTCTTCTTTATATTCATAAATTTTACCTATGTCATGTAATTTCGCAGATAATATAGCAATTTCTTTATGACTGCAATCATACCTATAACATAAATCTCTGGTAATTTCTACAACATCTAAAGTATGTTTTGCAAGCCCACCTGAATAAACATGATGCTCTTTTCCACCAATAGATTTTTGAAAATTCATTAAAAAATTTTCATTACTAAAAAAATATTTATCTAATTCAATAATTTGTGGATTTTTAAACTCTAAATCTGATATTTTTCTTAATCTATTCATTATATCAGTAATAGATTCATTTATATTATTTTTAATAACCAATTTTTCATTATTCATAATTACAACTCCTATAAAACTTTTTTACCTTCTTTTAGTTTGTTTTATAAAAGCTGTTTTTATCCATAACTATAACTTATTCTGTATATTCATTTACAATTTTTCTAATTAGCTTTTTAATAGTACTTGCTTCTGCTACTAATGTCATTACTATTAAAAATATTATAATTCTTTCATATTCATCTTCTTTAAATTCTTTATCTTTAAAATATGAAATTAACTGTCCCTTATCTCCAAATCTATCATTTATTAATAGATTACTAAAACTATTCTTTTGCATATCAGAAAAAACTTTATATGTCTCTTCCCAAGATAATATATCATCTTCTCTATCATTAATTTCATTAAATGCAAGTCTAAATACACTTCTTATCTCTTCTGTTGTAAGTATTGGTCTCATATAACTCAAAAGTACAAGTTGTATTAAATGTAGTTTAGTATATCCCCTTTTTTTCCCATCTTCAGGCTTTGATATAACTTCACTTTTTATATAATTTTGTAATATATTATTAGTAAAATTATCATCATCAAATTGATCATTAAGATAGTCTTTAACTTGTGATAAAAACAAATCATATTGTGGTAAATCCTCATATGATATAATGCTTTTTTCTGAAACTTCTTCAGATAGTTTTGAGATTTTATCTAAAACATCTTTTACAATTGATTCGCCAATTCTTTTGTTATCATATTCCATTTTATCACCTCTATTTTGTTTACTTTCCATGTTGTAATCATATTATATGTTATAACTAAACTTATTACAAATTATTTTCAACCATTAAATATAGAACTTCCATAATTTTAAATTTAATACTACATTTTGTATTAAAATATTTTTTAATTTTTGAATGAATTTAAGTTATAACTTGTAAACTTATAATTTTAGTATTAATATTTTAATTTACTACATTTTTTTACAAATTGAATCTTAGGAAATAATTTATTTCATTATTCATTTAATGTTTAATTCATTTATCATTATTTACAGACTTATCCACTATTCTTAACAAGTTATCAACAAAATATGTTGATAACTTTTCTAATATCTAAGCCATTATCTAAGACTTTGCAAAATGCATGTGGAAAAAGTTGCTTTTTAATCCACATTATCCACAATATGCCTGTGTATAAGTTGTTATTTTTTTGTGGAAATAATTGAAATTCCTCCGTCAATTTATTGTATAAATTGTCTTTTCTATATATTATCCATCCATTATACTTCATATTGTGATATAAATTTTGATTTTGTCGAATAAACTAAATACATTCTATAACTTTTTATAGGATTCCAGGTTGACTTTTAAAATTTATCTTTTTAATATCCATTCTTATCTATATATTATAAATTTTTATATGCTTAAAGATTAAAATACAATTGAAAGTAATTTAAATCATAGAATACATTTAAAATAAAGCTTTCTGAAATTCTAATTTATATATATTCACTTAAAGTAACTTTTATAATCTTATTATATATATTGTAATAATTATAAAATTGTATTTAGTATTTACATATTAATTTATTTTAATAAAAGCCGATTAATTTATTATTGATTAAAATATTTTCATATAAAACATAGTTTTGAATTCTAAGTTATTAAGAGCATGTCTCACTATTTTGTATATCCAAGTTTTGAAATGGATAATTTTAGAAATCAACTTGGAACCCTATAAATATATTCAAATTTCAAATAATTATTATTAATTTTTGTATATTTATTTTTATAAAATAATTTACTTTAAATTCCTATAATTTAAATTAATTTTTATATAATATTTTTATTTTTTATTTTTTATAAATTTTTATTTTTTTTAAGGATTTTGTTGTTTTCTTAATCTTATTTTTTCTCTATTATTCTTTTATTTTCGACATTTTTCTTGCAAATATACATCTTATTACATTTGTTTTTATTTTTTACATTTATTTATTCTTTACTTTCAATTAGAATTAATAATAAACTCTTTAAATGCCTATATATCAATGTTTTTTTACTAGTTCAAATATTTATATTTTTCATTTGAAAGCATATTGACATTTGTATAATATGGTAGTATATTAACTATAGATGGAATTTAGTAGAAATTTTGTAACTTTATAATAATATGTTATCGACATTCTCTGCTAAATATACATAGATTTTTCAATATATATGATTTTTTTGTCGAATATTTACGTTGGGAGGAACTTAATTATGAAATCAACTGGAGTTGTAAGAAGAGTAGATGAACTTGGAAGAATTGTTATACCTGTGGAATTAAGAAGAACTTTAAACATAGGTGAAAAAGATGCATTAGAGATATACGTAGATGGTGAGCAAATAATATTAAAAAAATATGAGCCTGCTTGTATTTTCTGTGGAGATGCTAGAGACGTTATAAACTATAAATCTAAAAACATTTGTAAAAACTGCTTAAATGCGTTAAAATCAGAATAATAATAAAAAGCACTAGAGTTTCTAGTGCTTTTTATTATTTACATATTATTAACAAATTAATTTGCATTTTGTAATCTTTTCTTAACTTTATTCTTATTATTAAATAGTACAATTTAATTAAGCAAATATACCAAATCCTTTAATATAATAAATAAGAGTCACTAATAAAATGACTCTTATTTATACAATCTACATTCTATAAAATTATAATATTCTTCTTGCTGTATAATATCCATAGAATGAAGATGAATATTTTACAACATCACCTGTTTGCGGAGCATGTATGTATTGTCCGTTACCTGCATATATAGCTACATGATCTATTCCGCCACCACCATCATATTCAAAGAATATTAAATCGCCTGGTTGTAAGTTATCTCTTGAAACCTCTACACCTTGACCTACCTGTGTATCTGTAGTTCTTGTTATATCTATACCAAAATGAGCATAAACATATTGTGTAAGTCCAGAACAATCAAATCCATCTGGAGTAGTTCCACCCCAAACATAAGGAACTCCTAAAAAGTTTGAAGCATATGCTACAATATCCTTTCCTATAGGATTAGATGCTGGTGGTATAGTTTGTCCACCACCATTGTTAGAACCTCCACCATTATTAGAGCTTCCACCATTGTTTGATGATCCACCATTATTTCCTGAACCTTGAGAAGATGTTTCTCCTCCTCTTGATACTCTTTGTTGTTCTTGTTCTTGTGCTAAAGCTAACTCATATGCTTCCTTATCTGATTTTAACTTTTCTAATTCAGCAGATGCTTTATCTTGCTCTTTTTTTGCGGCTTGAGATTTTTCATTATAAGCAGTCTTTTGAGTTTCTAACTCTTTCATTTTTTGGTCATTTTCTGATTTTAATGCAACTAATTCTTGTTGTTTAGCTTCTAATGTATCTTTTTCTTTTTGTAATGCATTTTTCTTAGAAGTTAACTCTGTCATTAGTTCTTTATCATAATTTATTATTTGCTTTATATTCTCAAGTCTAGAAACTAATTCTGAAAATCCATTTGAGTCTAAAAGAACTTCTACATACGTATCCATTCCATTCATGTACATAGATCTCATTCTTTCTCTAAATAGATCCTCTTCTTCAGTCATATTTTTTTCTGTTTTTTCAACACTAGCAGCTGTATCTTTTATTGTTTTCTCTGTTTTTTCTATTTTGCTATTAGTTTCGTCTATATTCACCATTAAGTTTGATATTTCGTTATCTAGTTTTTGAATTTGTCCATTTATTTGGTCTAACTTTTCTTGAGCGCTTTTATATTCATTAGCTTTAGCATTTATTTCACTATCACTTGGTGCTG
Source organism: Clostridium sp. ATCC 25772 (assembly GCF_001573875.1). NCBI lineage: Bacteria > Bacillati > Bacillota > Clostridia > Eubacteriales > Clostridiaceae > Clostridium > Clostridium sp. ATCC 25772. Next base: position 14,492 of record NZ_LFRG01000002.1, on the reverse strand, counting down.
CCATAGCTATGCTACTCATGCTTGATGTTGCAATGACCATTGCTGTAGCTATTGCTACTATCTTTCTATTCAAATCAAGATCCCTCCCCTATAAAATTTCTTTTTAATTATACCATTAAACCTATCAATAACTCAACATTTCTCAATCTTTTTGTTTTGTTTTGTTACAAAAACTTTACTTTTTCTTCATCGTTATGGTATAATAAACCATTTAATCCAATAAAAAATATACTGTTTTGTAATTTTTTATATATCTATGGAGTGTTTGTAAACTTCTGACTTGTTTAATTTTCTATCTTTTGCTACTTGTTTTATAGAATCTTTTTTACTCAAGCCTTCCTTTATATATGATTTTATATGTTCCTCAATAGATAATTCTTCCCACTTAGACATTTGTTCTTTTTCTATGTCTTCCTTGCTTTTTCCTTCTACCACTAAAACATATTCACCTCTTGGAGAATTTTCATTATAAAATTTAATAGCCTCTTCTAATGGTAATCTTATTATTTCCTCATATAACTTAGTAAGCTCTCTACATATAGATATTTTTCTATTTCCTAAATGCTCACACAAAAATTCTAAAGTACTTAATAATCTATGAGGTGCTTCATAAAATATTAAACTTTCTGTTCTATCTTTTAAATCCTCTATTATAGGCTTTCTCTCCTTGTTTTCTCTTGGTAAAAAACCTCTAAATAAAAATTTAGTAGTATCTAGTCCTGAATATACTAAAGCTGTTGTTATAGCTGTTGCTCCTGGCAAAACTTCAAAACTCAAATTTTCATCTATACACTTTTTCACTATAACTTCTCCTGGATCTGATATTCCCGGAGTTCCTGCATCACTTATTATAGCTACATTTTTACCTTCTTTTAGCATATCTATTATAGTTTCACTTTTCCCATTTTCATTATGCTTATGATAACTTATTAAAGATTTTTTTATTCCAAAGTAATTAAGTAGTTTTAAGCTTTGTCTTGTATCTTCACAAGCTATTATGTCTGCATTTTTCAATGTATCTACAGCTCTAAATGTCATATCTTTTAAATTTCCTATGGGAGTAGGAACTAAATATAATTTTCCACTCATCTTTATCACCCTTTGCTTTTTTAATTAAATACTATCACTATTGTACATCTTTATAATTTCATCACTATATGTTCCATCAGCATTATGAACATTCAACGGATCATCCCACTTTAAAAAAGCTCCTCCATCTCTTTGTCCTTCTACTAATACAATATTAGGAGCTTTATTAGGTACAGGATGTACCATTCTTACTCTTTTAGGTTCAATTTTATGTTTTCTCATAACTGTAAATATATCAGCCAATCTATCTGGTCTATGTACCATGAAAAATCTGCCATTGTCCTTTAATAAAATTCTAGCAGCTACTATAACATCTTCTAGATTACAACAAACCTCATGTCTTGCTATAGCTAATCTATCAGTAGGGTTTACAATGCCTGAATTAAATAATTTATAAGGGGGATTAACTGTAACTACATCTGCTTTTTCTATTTTTTTAAGCATATTTATATTTGTTAAATCACCTTCTAAAAATTTAACTTTATCATTTAAGTTATTTAGATTAGATGTTCTGTTTGCCATATCAACAAACTCTTTTTGAATCTCTATTCCTAATATATTTTTACATTCTGTTTTACCAGATATTATAAAAGGTATTATTCCAGTTCCTGTACACAAATCTATGACTCTATGATTCCTCTTAACTTTTGAAAAATTTGCTAACATAACTGCATCTACACCAAATCTAAAGCCTTCTTTTTTTTGTATAACTTTTATTCCCTTTAACTGCAAATCATCTAAAGTTTCATCACTTTTTATAATATCCATACTTAAGCCTCATTTCTAATTTGAATTAGTCATTATATACTTTTGTATTATGTATACATACAACATATCATATTTTAATAAAATATGCTTTTTAGTCAATATCTATTTTAATATTAAAATAGATATTGTAACATTAAATCTATTAATTTATAAAATAATATTAATAAATTTAAATTTAATTTTAAATTTATCTTTGAAATTTTAAAATTAAAATGTTTACATATCATTTATTCGCATAATTAGTCTAAATTCCTCTTTAAAGTTTCAATACATTCGTTTTTTCTAAATTAAACTACATTATTTCTATAATATTATAAATTACTTCTCTTATTTCCATTAGTATATTATTTAAAAATGTAATAGAATATACATGGTATTGTATTTTTACTGTATATATTACGGAAGAGAGCGTGATAAATTTGAAAATTTTAAAACAATTAGCAATTATATTTTTTATTACATTTTTAGGTGAAGCTGTTAGTAGATTACTTCATTTACCTATACCTGGTAATGTAATAGGTATGCTTCTTTTACTAGTTGCACTACTAACCAATATTTTAAAAACGGAAGCTATTGAAGAAGTTTCTAATTATCTTTTAAATAACTTGGCATTTTTCTTTGTGCCTGCAAGTATTGGAATACTAGGTTGTTTAGATATATTAAAAGGCAGTGTTATAAAAATTTTATTAGTATGTATTATATCTACCAGTTTAGTTCTTATTGTTACTGCTTACACAGTTCAACTACTTACAAAAGTATTAGAAAAGAAGAGTATTATTAAGGAGGAACAATAATATAATGAAGGAACTATTATCAACACCAATTTTTGTTATGTTTTTAACACTATCTACATACATATTTGCACAATACATACAAAGAAAGACTAAGTTAGTTTTATTAAACCCATTATTGATATCTATGATTATTATAATGGCTGTACTAATAATCTTTAAGATTCCTCTTGAAGATTATCAAAATGGTACAAGCATGATAACATTTTTCCTAACGCCATCAACTATAATTTTAGCAGTTCCTTTATATAAAAAGATAGAACTATTAAAGAAACATGCACTTCCAATATTTATTGGAATAACTGTAGGAACTTTTGTTGGAATGATTTCTATAATTTTATTATGCAAAGTTTTTGGAATAAGTGGAAATATAGCATTATCATTAATACCTAAATCAGTTACTACACCTATTGGTGTTGAAGTTTCAAAACAACTTGGAGGCATACCTGCTATAACAATATCAGCTATAATAATTACTGGTATAATTGGCGCTATATTATCTCCTGTTATTTGTAATATTTGCAAGATAAAACATAGCGTTGCTATAGGCCTTGGTATTGGAACATCTGCACATGCCCTTGGAACAAGTAAGGCACTAGAAATGGGTGAAGTTGAAGGCGCCATGAGCGGACTTTCTATTGGAATTGCAGGACTAATAACAGTGCTTCTTAGTCCTATTATACTAAAAATATTTAACTTAATTATGTAATAAGTTAACACTTAAGTTAATATGAATAAAATATACTATATAATTAGTGAAGGTATATTTTATGGAAATGATTTTATATCCTTTTAAAGGTGTGGTCTTTGATGAAAGCACCTCTATACTTTTGGATGCCTCATTTTTACTAAGTTTAGTATATGATGATGATCCAAAACACTCAGAGTGTATAGAGGTTCTAAGAAAAATTATGTTAGGCAAAAGTATCCTTTATATAACTTCAATAATTTCTTGTGAGGTTTTAAATCAGATTATGTATAAAGTATTTATGATAGATGTGCAATATAAAATAACAAAGGCTACTCCATTTAATACTCCAAATAATATTAAATGTATTATATCTACTTTTAATAAATATGATAGAAAATCATTAAAAGAAAAACGGACTTCTAAAGTTGTGGATATACCCTATAAAAAATATTTTGATAACTTATCTAAAAATGCTTTGAGGAAAAATTTGCTTAACATATATTATAAAACAGCTGTTAATATGCATACGCAATTAGAACATACATTAAAATTTAATTATCTAGATATTAATGATATTTGCATGATTAAAACAAAAGAATTGATGATGACTCATAATATTGCAGTTAATGATGCTACCATATTAGCAGCTGCCGAATGTTACAACATTAATTTTCTTTTAACTTTAGATAGTGATTTTCTATATGCAGATACAGCATCTGTACAAATATTAAAAATTTAGCCTTACTATTATTAATAGTAAGGCTCTTTTTTTATTTAGATGGTATTTCAAGTACGTCTCCTACTTTTATAGCATTTTCATCTTTTATGTTATTATGTTCTTTTATTTCTTTTACAGCTTCTTTTACAGCTACATTCGGCATTTTTTCTTGAGCTATACTATAAAGACTATCACCTTTTTTTATTTTATATTCCATTCCTGTTACATCTTTATTATCGCTATTTTGTTTAGTTGTACTTTGACTTTCTAAAGCTATTTCATAAGGTATAACTATTTGTTGTCCTGAAATTACACTAGTACTATTCTTTAAATCATTTCTTTTTACAATAGTATCAATTACTTCTTTAGTGTCAAAACTTGGCATATATGCTGAAGCTATACTATATAAAGTATCATTCTTCTTAATTGTATATACCCCTTCTTTAACTTCTTCTATTTTACTTGTATTTTTCTCCTGTTTTTTGTTTTCTTTTTGTTCTTCATTTGCTTTGGAATTATTCTTGTTTTCTAAGTTATTTTTATTTTTTTCATTTTCTCTTTGTAAATTTTCTTTTGATTGCTTTTCTTCCATTTTTACATTTTTGGATTCATTAATAACTATTTCTTTTTCACTTTTACCTATAAAATTTACAGTTACTAATACTCCTACTAAAACAACTAAGCATGTTGTTGTTGCTATTAACCCCTTTTTTAATTTCATATCTATTACACCTCTCTAAATTATAAATTCTATTTAAATAATTAACAAAAATATTTTTTTTATACACTTTTACCATATTTTTATTTATTTTATTCTAAAATATAAATAAAAAACACCTAGAATAAGTCTAAGTGTTCTTGTTTTCTTAATTATTATCTAATTGATTTTTTATTTCTTGTGGTGTCATTCCATCTGCATTAATCATTTGTGCCTTAACTTCAGTATCTTCTATACCCATAAAGTTTTCATTTTCACCAGTAACTATTACAGCGTCAAATTTGTTTAAAAATTTAGATGTATTTTCCTTAGTTCCATCAAATTCTCTAACTGTATAACCTTCTTGATTTAAAAAACTTTTTACTGGATTTAAACCCTTTTGTACAGCTACTTTCTTCATTTTTACCACTCCTTTATACTTTAATCTTTTTATATTATTCTCTGAGTGTATATAATATATTCAAGTTCAATTTATAATATTAAATTTATAATTACATTAAAAATTATAAATTTAAAGTTATTTTGTGATATAATTTTAATGCATCTTTAATAGATGTGGGTGGGCGAGGGAAAATAAAACGAGGTCGTAAAATGAACAATTTATTTAAACTTAAAGAGCATAATGTAAGTTTTAAAGGCGAACTTACAGCAGGCGTAACCTCTTTTTTTGCTGCAGTATATATAATCATAGTTAATGCTAGTATATTAAGTGATACTGGCATGCCACTTGAAGGGCTAATAATAGCTACTGCTTTGTCTTCACTTATCGGAACATTGCTTGTAGCTTTCATAAGTAATGCCCCATTGTTAATAATGCCTGGTATGGGTATTAATGCACTATTCACTTATACAATTGTTAAATCTATGGGCTTATCCTTTAATGAAGCATTAGGAGCAGTAGTTATTTCTGGAATAATTTTTTCCATTATAGCTTTTACAAAGCTATCAACTATAATTGCTGATGCAATACCTCAATCATTAAAAGAAGCTATTTCTGTTGGAATTGGATTATTTATTACTTTTATAGGCCTTCAAAAAAGCGGACTTATTGTAGGTAATGAAACAACTTTAATTGCATTAGGAGACCTTACTTCACCTTCAGTTTTAGCATTTTTAATAATTTTTGTATTAACTCTTTATTTATTTTCAAGGGATGTTCCCGGAGGATTTTTAATAAGCATTATAGTTGGTACTTTAATATGTATTGGCTTTAAAGTTGTTGATTTAAGTGGATTATCTTTTACAGGGATAGATTTAGGAAGTTATAAACAAATATTTTTTAATATGAGTTTTGCTAAAATATCTGATTCTTCATTTTGGATTGCAGTATTCTCATTAACTCTTGTTTTAGTCTTTGAAAATATTGGACTTTTACATGGTCAAATTAATGGAATGTTGAAAGCAGATTATAAATTTAAACCAGCATTAAAAGCTACTTCTATTTCAACTATAGTTTGTGGTATATTCGGTACTAGTCCCTCTGTATCAACAGTTGAAGGTGCAGCTGGAATTGCTGCTGGTGGAAAAACTGGATTATCTTCTGTAATAGCTGGCTTATTATTTTTACTATCTTTACTATTCATACCATTTATAAAAATAATACCAGATGCAGCAATATCACCAATACTTATAATTATTGGTGCTTTAATGATGAAAAACATAGAAAATATTAATTTTAACAATTTTACAGAAGGGTTACCTGCATTTTTAATTATCGCCTTAATACCTTTAACTTATAGTATAGTTGATGGTATCGCCTTTGGATTTATTACCTATCCTTTAATGAAGCTCTTTAAAAAGGAACATAAAGACGTTTCTATGCCGATGTATATAATTTCATTAGCATTTTTAGCTTATTTTATACTTCATTATTCAAGTATTTAAAATAAAAACAGGTGTATAACTACACCTGTTTTTTAATCTTCTTTAATTAATTCTTTTATCATATCATGCTCATGATCTTCTATTTCAGCCTCTAGCTCTTTTATGTCAACTTCATTAATAATATCTTCATAACTACCTTTAACTAAAGTTATATTCTCTATTTTAAAATCTCTTAATTCATCATCTGAACCATCAACTTTAATTTTAACTCTAACGCTTTCTTTAACTACGCTGTTGCTTGTAACTTCACCTTCACCATCTACTGTGCTTACGATTGATCCTACTTTAGGTAACTTCTTTCTAGTTTCCTCATAAGTTTTTTGCTCATAGTTTAAACAACACATTAATCTACCGCATATTCCAGAGATTTTTGTAGGATTTAATGATAAATTTTGTTCCTTAGCCATTTTTATTGACACAGGTACAAAATCTCCTAAAAATGTTGAGCAACAAAGCGGTCTGCCACATGGCCCTAAACCACCTTTCATCTTCGCTTCATCTCGTACCCCTATTTGTCTTAACTCTATTCTTGTTCTAAATACTGAAGCTAAATCTTTTACTAACTCTCTAAAATCAACTCTTCCATCTGCAGTAAAATAAAATATAACTTTATTATTATCAAATGTATATTCTACATCTATAAGTTTCATATCTAATGCATGTTTTTCTATTTTTTCCATGCATACACTAAAAGCTTCTTCTTCTTTTTCTTTGTTTTCTTTATTTTTTAAAATGTCTTCTTCTGTAGCCTTTCTTATAACATCTTTAAGTGGAGAAACTATTTTTTTCTCACAGATTTGTCTTCTACCTATGACACATTCACCAAACTCTACACCTCTCGCTGTTTCCACAACTACAAAATCACTACATTTTATATCTAACTCACCGGGATTAAAATAATATATTTTCCCAGCTTTTTTAAATCTAACACCTATTACAGTAACCATATTACACCTCCTGCAACTTTAATAACATAACATTAAATGCTAAAGCGCTATTTACATTTTTATCTAAATTAACCCTCGTAGCATTTATTATACTAATAATATCATTTAATTGTTTAAAAGAAAACATGCTTGCGCACATCTTTATTTCCTCGAATTTATCCTTATTTATTATAAGGTCTTTATTTCCAATTTCCTTATATATTATTGCATCTCTTAAAAAACTTATCATAATATCAACTATATATTCAAATTTTTTTGCATTATTTATAAAAAACTCTTCTAAAGTAAATGTATCTTCTATATTTAAATCACCTAATGTATTTACTATGTTTATAGCCTTATCTCTTATTTCGTTAAATTCATCATCATTTAAAAGCATATCCACTCTTCCCGGTATACCTCTACTAAATTCTAAAAGAAAGTTTTCATTTTCATCCTTTAAACCTGAATAATAATTTTGTAAATACTGTAACAATTCTTTATCTTTTAATGGTATAAATTTATGTATTTGACAACGAGACTTTATGGTTTCTAAAATATTATTTAATTCTTCACATAATATTATTATAAATATATTTTTAGGCGGTTCTTCAATAGTTTTAAGCAATGCATTTTGTGCTTGAATGGTCATTTTATCACCATTATGAATTATCACCACTTTTTTATCTGACTCATAGGGCTTTTTATTTATTTCTTCAATCAATCCTCTTATTTCATTAACGCCTATAGATAATCTTCCAGCTTTTAATTTAAATTCAACTATATCTACGTAATCTCTGTTTTCATTTTTGCCAATTAGTTTAATTGCTATATTTTTAGCTACTATACTTTTTCCTATACCATCTTCGCCCCAAAATATATGAGCATGAGAAATAGTTTTTAAATTTATTGCATTATAAAAACTACTTATTATATCTTCATGTCCTATTATATCTTTCATACTAATTCCTCCTAAAATAAATGTGCAGTAAAATTTTATTTTACTGCACATATTAATTTAAGTTGTTTAAAAGAAAATTATCTTGTTAAACATATATTATATTTCAACCAATAATTATTTTTACATTTTAAACCCTTAAAAATTTATCTACATCTACCACAAATATAGTTGCTCCTCCAATATCTACCTCTATTGGATATGGTACATATACCCCTGTAGATCCTGCTACTGGTGAAGGTGATGATACTATTTGCTTTCTTATTTTACATATATCTTCTATTATTGATAATACCAAATTTACTTTTTCATCATCTACACCACACATTAATGTAGTGTTACCTGCTTTCAAAAAACCACCTGTGGTTGCTAGTTTAGTTACTCTTAATCCATTTTCTGTCATAACATCAATAAGGTCTGGTGCATCATCGTCTTGAACTATTGCGATTACTAGTTTCATAACAATCTCCCCTTTGTTTAGACTTTATAAAAACATCCACTTTACTGTTATATGAATAAATACAATATAGATTTATATAGAAATTTTTATAGTCTATTAATTTGTGTTTTCCATTTTATTCTAGTTATTATAATTTTATCATACCTTCCAAATAAATTTATAATTTTAAATAATTATTTAAGAAAACTTTCTATTTCATTAACAATTTTATTATGCACATAATCTAGAGTATTATTTCCATCTATAGTAACTATGTTATTCAATTCTTTAGCTAATTGTTGATATCCATTATAAACTTTTTTATGAAAATCACTACCGCAATTTTCTAGTCTATCTAGCTTTCTTTGTGAACATTTTCGCTCTAAACCTTTTTCATATTCTACATTTATCATTAATGTTAAATCCGCTTTAACACCATTTAAGGCTATATCATTTATACACTGTACTTCTTTTACCCCTATGCCTCTTGCAATTCCTTGATAAACAATTGAAGAATATACAAATCTATCACATAAAACAATTGTCCCATCTTCTAGTGCTGGTTTTATTACTTCTTCTATAAGTTGTGCTCTAGATGCTGCATAAAGTAATGCCTCACATACACTACTCATTTCTGCATTGTTATTATCTAATATTATATTCCTTATGTTTTCACTTATTTTGGTTCCTCCAGGTTCTCTTGTAACTAAGACCTTATATCCTTTGTTTTCTAAATAATTAGAAAGCATTTTTATTTGTGTACTTTTTCCACTTCCATCTGGACCTTCTAATGCTATTAATAATCCTTTTTTCATATATTCCTCCAGTTTACTATTCCTCTATAATAACTATATTATTGTTTTCTAAACCTAATATAGTAACTTTATTATCTATATAATACTGTAATATGTCTAAAGATTTTTCATCTATTATCTCTCCTGGCATAACTAGGGGTATTCCTGGAGGATATGGCACTACAGCTTCTTTACATATTTTATTTTGACACTTTTTATAATTCTTAAGAACTTGTTTTTTATGTAAAACTTCATAGGGATATAATTTAGTATTCGGTATATGGCATTCTAAAGCCTTTATATTTTTTTCCTTTAATATAGTTACATCGCAATTCTTTAATTCATTATATAGTTTTTTGAAATCTTCTTCTGTATTAAATGGAGAAAATATAGCAACTACATTTCTACAATCGCTTAATTCACACTGAACACCATTTTCTCTTAAATAATTTAATAGCTTATGCCCACTATATCCTTTATCTACATTTATTATAAACCTTGTATTATCTAAAGTTAGTCCTTTATCTAAATCTTTCTCTGAAATTATATGAAATATACTTAATTTATTTATTTCTTTAGCATATTTATCACATAAATTTAATAATTCATTATAAAAATTTTCTCCATATTCTTGAAGAAAAAATCTTCCATATTCCATAGATGCCATCAATATATATGAGGGACTTGTACTTAAAAATGCTGAAACGTAAAAATCTACAACATTTAAATCTACACCTTCATTTACATGTAAAAATGCTGTCTGTGTTAAACTTGGTATAGTCTTATGAGAGCTCTCAACTACCATATCACAACCTAATTCTAACGCATCCTTAGGCAGTCTATTGTTTGCTTTAAAATGCGCCCCATGTGCAGAATCTACAATTACTTTCATTCCATGTAATTTAGCTTTATTAACTATTGACTTTAAGTCGTAGCATATACCATAATAATTAGGATATGTAAGAATTACACCCTTTGCATCCTGATTCTGTTCTATTGTTTTATAAAGATTATCTATATCTATTGATAACGGAGCATCATATATATCACTTATATTATTTTTTATATATATAGGTTTTAATTTTCTCATTATTATTCCGTTATATATAGATCTATGGCAATTTCTTTCAACAATTACCTTGTCCCCTTCTTGGAAAGATGAGAATATCATAGCTAGATTACCACTTGTACTTCCATTTACTAAAAAATATGATTTTTTACTTTCATAAAATTTAGACAAGAGTTCTAATGATTCTTTTATTATATCCTCTGGACTGTGTAAATTATCAACTCCATCAACCTCTGTTATATCAAATTTTATTAAATTATTTAAAAATAATAATCCCTCATTAGTAATTTTATACCCTCTTCCACATTTATGACCAGGCATTGATAAAGGTACATTGTTTTCATTTATATATTTTAAAATACCATCTATTAATGGTGTACTTGTCATTGATACTCACCTCTATTAGTTCTTTGCTTATCATATAATAAACTTATTTTTATATTATAATATATTTTTTACATATCCTTTAACCAATTTTTTTCTAATACATTTGTTATAAAACAAATAAAAATCTGTATTCAAGTCTGTATTTATAATTTTTTTTTCACACTCTATACATATTTTTCTTCCGTAAACTATTATACCATCATTTGACTTGTTACATATTATACAATTACACATTTTATCCTCTCCATATTAGCCTTATATGCTAAGTAATACTTTAATAAACTTATTTATCCTTATTAATTATTGACTTGAATATAGGTATATATACAAGCTAATATAACTACATATAAAATGGCCTCCTATTTAATACTTTATATTATTAATGGGTATAATAATAATTGCTTATATATAATTTAAAATTTTAAATAATTGGAAGGAGATTTTCTTGTGAAGCAAAATGTTATAAGTTATTTATCAACTATAAAAAATGAAATTCTTTCAATAAATAGTTTTTTATATAATAATCCTGAAAAACCATTTCATGAATACAATTCTTGCAAGTATCTAATTAATATTTTAAGAAAACATGATTTTAATATAACTGAAAACTTTTTAGATATTAATACTGCTTTTAAAGCTACTTATGGACAGGGATATCCTAAAATATGCTATATATGCAAATATAGTGCCCATGAAACTTTAGGTCATATCTATGGAAATAACTCAAATGCAGCTATTTCTATTGGTGCTGGTATTGCTTTAAAAGAGATATTAAATAAAATGAATGGAACTATAATTATAATAGGCTGTCCTGGACTATACTCAAATGGTAGTGAAATAAAAATGACTCACGAAAATGTATTTGAAGATGCTGATTTGATAATTGCACCACATGTAGATAACACAAATTCAGAAAGTGGAACTTCAATGGCTTCTATACCTTTAAAAATCGACTATACTTTAAATAAGACAGACAATAGATCTTTAGAGTTTTCATTGTTTAATTTGCAAAGCTTAAATCAAATAGTTAAAAGTTCTTGTGATAAATGTTATATAGATAAGTTAAATATAGATATAAATAATAAAATTCAAGATAAACTAATTAACGAAACTTTTAAATTTCATTTAAAATCTCCTTGCATTAAAGAGGCGGAAACCATTGAACATAAAATAAGATCTTATTTTACTAGTCTAGAATCTATGTTGGATATAAAATATAACGTATGTTTATATGAATTACCGTGCAAACAACTAATTTCTAATACTGTTTTATCTAGAATTTTTTCTCACAATTTAAAAGAATGTGGAATAATAAATATAGATGAGCCTAAAACTATGGAATATTCTTTAGGTATTGGAACTATAAGTCATACAACACCTACTATATACCCATCTATATCTATAACTGATGACACAAGTATTCATTGTCCTTCAACTGAGTTTAAAGATTCCACTTTATTAGAATTATCATGCAAGCGAATTTTATTAGCTGCTCAATGCATTGCAATAACTTCAATAGATTTCTTAGAAAGAGAAGATTTATTAAAAGAAATCACTGTTAACCACTATAATAATATAAAAAAATAAAAATGAATAGCTTTTAGCTATTCATTTTTATTAACACATTATGAAATCTATTTATTGTTTCCTCATTATAAATTTCATGTTTTTCTCTAATAATATTTATTCTACTTATTAATTTTTTACTAGGTTCAAAATAAAATTTATTTATTTTCCCATTAAATTTATAACTGCAACAATATCTACTTTTTAAACCTAATAAACAACAAGTATACTTATTTCCACTTAATAAACAAAATAATTTGTTACCTTGTATTTTACTAATATTTTCAATATCTTTTATTTTTATATCTGCTACTAAAACTTGTAAATCTCCAACTACTTTATGAATTATTAATTGATCAGCTATTATAGAATATTTATATCTTGTATTACATTTATAAAATTCTAATCCACAACAAGTTGTCATTAATGCTAAAAAGAATATATTACAAAATGCTCTTACACTTTCAATCTTGTTGTTTATAAAATCCGACAAGAGTATAAATATTATCATCAATAAAAATAAAAATAATAGCGCTGGAAGTTTTTTTCTATATATAGTTTCCTTATACATAGTCCCCATCTCCAAACCCTCCTAAATACATATTATAAATTAATTACATGTCTGCCCTAAGTATTATACTAAGCTTTTAATAAATAATCTACTCAATTTTAAACCATTTAAAGTTGTTTAAAACTAAAAAACTGCATTCAATTCAAATTAACATAGTCTTTCCCAATATAACTCTCAATCTCTCTAAATTCATGTCTTTTTTATCAACTTAACAGTAACTTAACCTTAATTTAATATAGTTGAAATTCATATTGAATTTAAAAATATTGAACTTTTTTACTTTTTCATAATACTTAGCATATAAAAAATATAATATTTTTTTAATTTATTTGACAACCGCTATATTATGTATAAGTTTTCAAAACAAAATTAGTTTTAATTTTGCTATTATATAGAGAAACAAGCTCCAATTTAAATTTATTCAATAACTTTAAATTATTTTCACACAAGATGCAGTGTTGAATTTTAAGTGATTCGGAGCATGTCTCACTATTTTAGATATTCAAGTTTTGGAATGGATAATTTTAAAAGTCAACTTGGAACCCTATATAATAAATATTATTTTTTACAAAATAAAAAAGCTTATATCTTAAAGATATAAGCTTTTTTTGGAGGCGCCACCCAGATTTGAACTGGGGGTAAAGGCTTTGCAGGCCTCTGCCTTACCACTTGGCCATGGCGCCATTAACTGGTGGCTCGAGCAGGAATCGAACCAGCGACACGAGGATTTTCAGTCCTCTGCTCTACCGACTGAGCTATCGAGCCTTACTTACCTGGCAACAACCTACCCTCCCACACAGTCACCCGTGCAGTACTCTCGGCGTCTAGAGGCTTAACTTGCCTGTTCGGAATGGAAAGGAGTGTTACCCTCTAAACCATCATCACCAGATTTTAATTTAATATAAGCGGCGTATTTCGTCGTTAACTTCAGTCGTTACGATACTCACTTATGTACTCATAAGCTCTGTTTCTCACTTCTTTGTTGCCTAGAACTACTTGCTTTTATTAACTTAAATATTAATATTTTTATATTAAATTTTTCAGAGTTGTTCTCTGAAAATTGCACAGTGATTATATTAGGTCAAGCCCTCGACTTATTAGTATGAGTCAGCTGAACATGTTA
>NZ_LFRG01000199.1:0-546 GCF_001573875.1 Clostridium sp. ATCC 25772 | reverse complement strand
GGAGCAACATTTGTAGATGGATCTGTATTTATAGATGGAATTAGTAAACCAAGTGCAAATCCTAATAATGGATTTACAATAAGCGATATTTTACCTGGAGGAAATGTTGTCGTAATGTTTAAAGCAACGGTATCTAGTGTTCCTAATCCTCCTCAAATTAACAACAGTGCAAGTATTAATTTTAAATATCAATTAAGTCCAACGAGTCCATACATTGATGGAACTTTAACTAGTAACACAACAACTACAAATATAAGAAATATAAATGTAAGTAATACAAAGAGCGTAGATAAAACTTATGCAACTGTAGGAGATAAATTAACTTATACTTCTGTAATAACTAATGATAGTAATATAAATATAACAGACACTATATTTACAGATTTAGTACCAAACAATACAACATTTGTAAGTGGTTCTGTTAAAATTGGATCTACAGCATATCCAGATTATGATCCTAATGTAGGATTTACATTAGATACTATAACACCAGGATCATCAGTTACTGTAAAATTTGATGTTACGGTTGAATCTGTTCCGAACAAT
>NZ_LFRG01000198.1:0-547 GCF_001573875.1 Clostridium sp. ATCC 25772 | reverse complement strand
TCCTGGGAATATTCCTCCATTACCATCAACTTTTACTCTCGGTTCTATAACGTCTTTAACTGGTATTATTCTAACGCTTTCCCCTGGACGAACTATATCTAAATCTATTGATTTTATATGTTCATCTCCACCAATTTCTTTTAACATCTCTTCTTTGTTGATGTATAATACTGAATCTTTAACTTCTGTTACTGCTCCAAATTGTACATCTTTTATAAAGATTTTCCCTAACTCAAGACGCATATTGGCACCCCCTAATTTTTTGAACTTAATTTATTTTAACGGGGAATTGAATCCCCATTAATTACTTATAAGTGCTTCTTTATCATAGCTTCTATATTAGAAACTGTAGCATCATCTTTTGTTACTTCATCTATTTTAGCTCCATCTTTGTATATAGCTATAGTTGGAAGACCTAAAACCTTCTCTTTTATAGCAACTCTTCTAGCTTTAGTTATATCGAATTTACAGAACTTTATGTTTTCCCCATATGCTTCTGCAAATTTTTCTATATCTGGAAGTAATGCTTTACAAGGCTCACAACCTT
>NZ_LFRG01000197.1:0-552 GCF_001573875.1 Clostridium sp. ATCC 25772 | reverse complement strand
ATAGAGAAGCCAATAGGAGTTAAAATAGATTTTAATCAGTATCCTAAGTATATTCATGAGGCTGTAAAAGAGCAAAAAGTAGTTTATGTTAAAAATGTATTTTTAGATGAAAGAGCTCTTGATGAGAGGGATTTAGCTACAAATGAAGGATATATAGGAAGAATCGTATTTCCACTTATAGTTCATGACAAAGTAACTGGATTTATGACATGCTTTTTAACTGAAGATGATAAAATTACAGATGATGATATGGACTTTATTTCGTCAGTAGCATCTTTAATAAGTTTATCTATAGAGATAACAAGTAAAAATAATGATATACAAAATCTTATACATAAATTAAGAGGAGCTATATCTTCTATAAATGATGCAACAAAGAAACTATATTTAAACAAAGATATAAAGAGTTTCTTAGATCATCTAAGTAAACAAGCTTGTAATATAACAAAAAGTAGAGAAGCTGTTATAGTAATACATGGAGCAAATATAAATGGAAAGAAAAAAGAGCTATCAAGCTTTTTTACCTTAGATAAAATTAAACCAGATGTTTAT
>NZ_LFRG01000196.1:0-548 GCF_001573875.1 Clostridium sp. ATCC 25772 | reverse complement strand
TGTCATCTTATAGAGGATATTTTCAAGGAAGAAGAGAAATGACTCACATAGCAATTTCTCAAATAATTGAACAGCTTTTCAGAGTTATATTAGGAATAACGTTGGCTTACCTTTTTATGAACAGTCTTGGGCCAAACCCTGGCCCAGAACAAGGTGCAGCGGGGGCTATAATTGGGGCTACTATAGGGGCTATAGCATCTATTATATATCTGATAATAGCTTATTTATTTAAATTAAAAACTATAAAAAGAGAAATAAAATCAAGTAAAAAATTTAGAGAAGAAGAAAGTGTATCTAGGATACTAAAAAAATTATTAGTAGTAGCTATACCTATAACTATAGGAGCAGCTGTTATGCCACTAGTAAATATGGTAGATACTGTAATTGTTATAAGGAGATTAGTAGAAGCTGGTTTTAGCCAAACACAGGCAAATGTAATGTTTGGTCAATTAACGGGAATGGCTATGGCTATAATAAACTTACCAGCAGTTATAACAGTTGCTATGAGTATGAGTTTAGTGCCAACAATATCACAAGCGTATGCTGTA
>NZ_LFRG01000195.1:0-552 GCF_001573875.1 Clostridium sp. ATCC 25772 | reverse complement strand
GGATAATAAATATATATATCCTATGCCTTATGTTAATCCTATGATATATATGAACCCTTACATGATGAATCAACCTAATTGTCAAAATGCTAAAAAACAACCTAGTACTGATAATCAAGCTGATCAGTTACAAAATCCTTATCAAAATAATACTATGATGTATATGAACCCTTATATGATGAATCCTATGATGAGTGGTGGTATAGATCCTAATATGCTTATGCAAATGTACATGCAAATGATGCAGATGATGCAAATGATGGGTTGTATGCCAAATATGAATCCTATGGGGAATCCTAGTATGGATAACTTAATGCAGGATTCTATGGGAGGAGGCTATCCAGACCCTTCAAAACAACAAATGGGTGGTATGCCTATGATGATGCCTATGATGGGTTGTATGCCTGGTATGCCCGGCATGCCTAATATAAACATAGAAGAATTCGATGAAGAGGAAATGTAAATTTATAATAAGGGAAATTTTTTTAAATTTTATGTATAAAGTTTAAAGATTGAGCTAATACTATTAATGTATTCCTCATAATATTCCCC
>NZ_LFRG01000194.1:0-561 GCF_001573875.1 Clostridium sp. ATCC 25772 | reverse complement strand
AGAATATGCTCTAACCTTACAAATGTTAGATTTATTCAACAATTTAATTTGCATTCCAACTTGATTAAACCAAGCATCAACATTAGCACCCGATTTATCTAAGGTATGAATTGTGTACTTTTCATTATTTTCAGGAATAAATATAGCAGTACATAAGTTTGAGAAAATATCACCCTCATAGTAAAATGAAGCATTGTTAACAGGTAAGCTAACTTTTCCATTGATTCCTTTTACCGCTCCTCCTTGCACTACTACTTTAGAAAAATCTGCTATATTGACAAAACTCTTCCCATACACCTTTAAATCCTTTACAACTCCATTTTTAGTGTTTTCACAAACCCTATAACCAGTATCGGTTTCATACTCTAAGTCTTGCATTTCCTTAAGTCCTTCTATATCTAAAACCTTTTGCTTAAGAGGAATATTATCTACATACAAGTCTCTTTTAAGCCTAACAGGCAAACTTATTTCTCCATCCCTAGACAATATCAATTCTGCATCCTGTTGCTTTCCAGCTACTATATTTTCAAACTTATTATTAACTTCTTTTATATTATTCTT
>NZ_LFRG01000193.1:0-563 GCF_001573875.1 Clostridium sp. ATCC 25772 | reverse complement strand
GTATAAACCAAAATAATAAAAATTATAACCATAAAAATAAAAATGGCATTAAATTAGCTAAAAGCAAAGTTAAAGTAGGGGATAATATAGTTGATCCAAACTCATTAGATAATGAAACAATAGAAAAATTGAGTAAAGATAAATGGAATTGGTAATAAGGCTTAAATGCCTTTTAGAGAAGATTAAAACAAGTTTTAATATAAATATACTAAAACAAGAATGAAAGCGATTTAAAGGGGGATTTAAATAAATGGGGATAACTGTACTAAGTTTATTTGATGGGATAAGTTGTGGTATGGTAGCTCTTGAAAGAGCTGGAATAAATGTTAAAGAATATTACTCAAGTGAAATAGATAAATCAGCTATAGGAATTTCAAATAAAAACTATCCGAATATAAAACGATTAGGAGATATAAACAATATAAATATTGAAAATATAAAGAATATGGAAAAAATAGATTTACTATTAGCTGGTAGTCCTTGTCAAGGGTTTAGCCGACAAGGAAAAGGTTTAAACTTTGAAGATCCAAGAAGTAAATTGTTTTTTAAGTTTGTAGATATTT
>NZ_LFRG01000192.1:0-567 GCF_001573875.1 Clostridium sp. ATCC 25772 | reverse complement strand
CTATGCAAACTAGCTCAATGTAAACCAGGAGATAAAGTTAAATTTAAAGAGGTAGATATATATGAGGCACTTAGAATTTTAAAAAAATATGGAGTTGTTTTAATTATCTAAAAACAACTCCATAATCTCTTAATCTGCTATATTGTAAACTGCTAAACCATCTCTATTTATTTCTTTTTTCTTAACTTCTACTAAAGCTTTTAATGTATCTAACGAAGTCATTACTTCTGTTGAAAACTCCGTAGCTGTTCTTCTTATCTTGAACCCATCTCTAGTTGAATCATTTCCTTTAGTAGGTGTATTTATTACTATATCTACTTGCTTGTTTCTTATAACATCTAATATGTTAGGTCTAGCTTCTTCTACTCTATTTACTATTGTAGCTTCTATTCCATTTTCTCTTAAAGATTCAGCCGTTCCTTCTGTTGCTACAAATGTATATCCTAAGTCATTCATGTCTTTAGCTATTTCTATAAACTCATCTTTATCATAGTTATTTATAGTTGCTAAAACAACACCTCTTTTATTAGACATCTTTTTACCAGCACCTAAGAATCCTTTGTATAA
>NZ_LFRG01000191.1:0-569 GCF_001573875.1 Clostridium sp. ATCC 25772 | reverse complement strand
AATGTTCTTCAAATCATTCTTACCACAAAATGAAAAAGCTGTAAAAGAGTTTGGAAGTAAGATATGAATCAAATATAGGATATATACACAATGATTTATTATCAATTACTAAATATACATGGGGTAACTTAAACCTTAGAAAAGAACCGAATACTCAATCAAATGTAATAACTACAATACCAAAAGAATCTAGAGTAGAAGTTATAGAAAATATAGGAGATTGGAGCAATATAATATATAATGACATAGAAGGTTATGTATTTAATTACTTTTTATCCGATGATGGAAATAAACATGATGTACTAGATTATAAAATTTGTAAATCAAAATAATATAAAAAGTCCTACAAATAATTTATTAGTAACTGATTTAAAAAATAAATATACTTATGTTTTTAAAAAGAACAATAATAATTGGGTTCAGATATATAAATGGAAATGTACCGTTGGAAAACCCAGTACTCCAACTATAACAGGAATTTTTTATATAGATGGAAGAAAACTATATTTTGGAACGGATGAGTATAGGGTTAAATATGCAACTCGTATAAAGGATGGATATTACTATCA
>NZ_LFRG01000190.1:0-569 GCF_001573875.1 Clostridium sp. ATCC 25772 | reverse complement strand
ATCTTTATGATGTCCTAAAGCAACTTTACTACATCCAAGTTTTTTTGCTGTATCATTTAAGGCGCCACGTCTTAAGTTTGCACATAAAGAACATGGATTTTTTTCTTTTCTTATATCAAATATAATTTCTTTTATATTTGTTTGAACTTCGTGAAATTCAACTCCTAAATTTGAACATAAATCATATAAAGGCGAATTATCAACACCTCCAGGGTTTAATGTTATAGCTATAAGCTCAAATTTTTGAGGTGAAAAATTTTTATAATTATTTAAAATATGAAGAAGAGTTAAACTATCTTTACCTCCAGATAAACCAACTGCAATTTTATCTCCATCTTGTATCATATCAAAATCATTTATTGCTTGTCTTGCTTTACTTAATAACTTTTTCATAAAATTAGATGCCTCCTAAAAGCATAATAGTACTTAAAAATTTATTATATCAAACTAAAATTCTTATAACAATTGTAATAAATTGTATTAAATAAAAACTTCTTAAGTAAATAATGAAGTTATTGACGATAAGAGTAAAGTAAATTTTTATTGGTAAAAATATAAAAAGAATAAAA
>NZ_LFRG01000019.1:0-57613 GCF_001573875.1 Clostridium sp. ATCC 25772 | reverse complement strand
TTATTCATCAAATTTTTGTTATCAGTTGAGAAAAATAAGTGCAAATATATTTAGTTAAGAATTATGAATTATGAATTATGAATTATGAATTATGAATTATGAATTTAGGATGAAAGTGACAACCACTTTCTAAAAATGATTTTAAAAAATCTATTAATATAATTTGCTTTGGAAATTTATAAAAAAGTACGTTGAGAATTACTAGGAACGAAGTGAGTAGCAATAACCACAACTGTTCACTATTCACTCTTAACTTTTAACTAAAATAATTTGTTAGTTACTGATAAAACATTAATTTGAATTTTCTCATTTGATAAATGAATAAGTTTAAGATTTAATTTGGAACCCTATAGCACATTAAGTAGTTGTATATGAAAATAATAGGGAGATAGCAATGAATATTTTTACAATTGGTCATTCAAATTATACGATGGAAAAACTGATAAATATGTTAAAATACTTTAAAATTGATTGTGTAGTAGATATTAGGGGAACGCCTTACTCTAAATATAATGTTCAATTTAATAAAGAGGTTATAGAAAAATCTTTAAAAGATGCAGGTTTTATTTATATTTATATGGCAAAAGAGTTAAGCGCAAAAAGAGAAAATAAAACTTCATATAACAAAGAAGGTTATGCAGATTTTGAAAAAGTTATTTATGAAGATGAATTTAAAAAAGGAATTGAAAGATTGAAACTAGGGTGTGAAAAAGGATATAATGTAGCAGTTTTAGGTGCGATGCAAGATCCTATAAGGTGTCATCGCAGTATATTAGTTGGCAGAGCTTTAAGAAAAGTAGGATTTAGTGTTAAACACATATTAGATGATTATTCCTTGGCTACTCAAGAAAAAATAGAAGAAAAGTTATTAGAAAAATATTTTTCTAATAGGGATCAAATAACGATAGATTCACTAATTGGAAAGAATATTACAAAAGATGATATGGTTTATGAAGGATATAAATTAGCTAATAAAGAAATAGGATATAGAATAGAAAATTTAAAAAATAGTAATAATTAATTTGAAATTTATTAGTTAAACATCAAAGAATAATCTTTGATGTTTTTTTATACAATAGTTTCTGTGAAATTTCATTAAATATATTGACTAAAATAATTATAGGAGTATAATAGTTCGCATAGGAACTATTTAGTTCTTATGCGAACTAAAAGGAGGGTATTTTATGAAAGACACTATGAATTCTTTTCAAATAGCCATGTTAATTAAAGAAATATATTCAATGACAACTAATAGCATTAGTAATAGTTTAAAACCATGTGGACTAACACATCAACAGATTATGGTAATGAAATTAATAGGTCATAAAAAAAAGATTACTATTTCTCAATTATGTGAGGAAATGTCTTTAGCAAAAGGAACTGTTTCGGGAATTGTACAAAGGTTAGAAAATGCAGGGTATGTAAAAAAAATTAAAGATGATAAAGATAAAAGAAATACATATGTAGTTTTTTCAGAAAAAGGATTAGAGTTTGCTAAAGAATTTAGAACATCTATAAACAATACTTTTGATAAGCTATTTGAAAGTTTAAGTATTGAAGAGCATAAAAAAATAGAAGAAGCTCTTAAATTATTATCTAAAAAAATGAAAGAGAGTGAAGAATAATGGATATAAAATTAATTTTTGCAATAATAACAATTACATTGGCATTAGTATTTTATACTACAGGTGTATTTGGGGAAAGAAAGTCTAAAATGCTTCAAAAAAAGCATGTGGTTATATTTTGGTTAGGGTTAGTATGTGATACAGTAGGTACATTAACCATGGGGCAGATAGCCAAATCTCAAACAAACAGTATCTCAACAATATCTCAAAACATACATGGCATTACAGGGGCTTTAGCTATATTTCTAATGTTATTTCATGCTTTATGGGCAACATGGGTTTTATATAAAGATGATAAAGATAAAAAAGTATCATTTCATAAGTTTAGTATATTTGTTTGGTTAGTTTGGTTAGTACCTTATGTAGTAGGCATGGTTATTGGAATGAGTAATTAAGTGTACATATAGATATTTAAAATAATTGATAAAACATAATTTTAAATCCAATAAAAACTATAATAACTAATATTAAAGCTAAGAATCAGATAAAGACAGGATTCTTAGCTTTAAATTTGTTAATACATAAAAAGCAATATTTTTAACTTATAGATAATAAATGTATAATAAATGTATGTTTAAATTTATTGTAATAAATACAGGGGGAACTTATGAAAATACTAAGTGTAAAAGATGTGCATTACAAAAGAGAAAATACTAATATACTTAATGGAGCAACCTTTAATGTGGATAAAGGGGATTGTATATCCATTATAGGGCCATCGGGAAGTGGAAAAAGTACATTGCTTAAAATTTGTGCGGACTTATTACCGATAAATAGAGGGGAATTATATTTTAAAGGAGAGAATTATTTAAACTATAATCCTTTAGAAATTAGAAAACAAATAAGTTATTGTGTTCAATTACCATATTTATTTGGTACAAGTGTTTATGATAATTTAGAATTTCCATTTAAGGTACGTAAAGAACCTTTTGATAGATATAGGGTTATAGAGCTACTTAAAAAGTTTAATCTAGAAGAGGAATTTTTACAAAAAGATATAGTTAATTTATCTGGTGGAGAAAAGCAAAGGGTTTCAATTATAAGAAATTTAATTTATATACCCGAAATAGTGTTATTAGATGAAGCTACGTCAGCTTTAGATAAAGAAAATTCTAAGTGTGTTGAAAATTATATTAAAGAATTAAATATTCAAGGGCTAACTGTTTTATGGGTTACTCACAGCTTAGAACAAAGCACTAGCATTTTTAATAAAAGAATATTGGTTTCAGAAGGAAAAATAGATAGAATGGAGGTTATTAAATAATGAGTACAATGTCACTTATTATAGCATCATGCTTGGTTGCAATACCTATATTTATATCTTATAAAGAACATTTAAATTTAGAAAAAGAAATATTGATAAGTATTTTAAGAGCAATTATTCAATTGGTCATAGTGGGGTATATTTTAGATATAATATTTGGGTTGGAAAAGCCAATATTTACAATTTTGTTAATATTAATTATGATTATAAACGCAGCTATAAACACTAAAAAAAGAGGTGAAGGAATAAAAAATGTGGTTTTAATATCTTTTATATCTATGGTTTCTGGAACCATAGTAACTATTACTGTACTTGTAGCATCAAAAGCTATAGTATTTACACCTAATGAAGTTATACCTATAGCAGGTATGGTGGTAAGCAATTCTATGGTGGCTATTGGATTAAGTTATAGAAATTTAATTAATTCTTTTAATATAAGAAGATCAGAAGTAGAAGTTAAATTGTCTTTAGGTGCGGATATTAAAGAAGCGTCTAGAGATATTTTGAGAGAAAGCATAAAAATGGCACTATCTCCAACTATTGATTCAGCTAAAACTTTAGGAATAGTTTCATTGCCAGGAATGATGACTGGACTTATTTTAGCAGGTACTGCTCCACTTATAGCAATTAAATTTCAAATAATGGTTACTTTTATGATTCTATCTTCATCATCGATATCCACAATGATAGCTACATATATGAGTTATAAAGACTTTTTTAATGATAGAAAACAATTAAAAATATAGTTATAAAAAACTGTTTTAAAGTAGAATTAAAATGTTACTTTAGAACAGTTTTTTATATTATAGTAAATTTTAAATTAGAATAAAGTTTGAGAATATAGTGAATTAAGATTTTTACAATAAATTGAAATGGATGGTTTAAAATAGTAAATATATGTTAATGATATAAATAAATATATATTATAAAGGGGATGAAGTCAATGAAAATAGTTGATTTAAGAAAATACGACTTCTACTTTGGAAATGTGACAAAAGTAAATGATGAAGAGTTTATATTTGGACATATGAATAAAGAATGTGGAAATGTCTATCTTAATTTTTATAAATATGATTTGATTAAAGATAGCATTATAAAACTAAATAAGTACGGCATACCAATGTATGATTTTGCAACTACACTAAGTACTATTGTAGAGGATGGATATATTTATACTAATGTTTTAGGAATTTCCAATTACTATGATTTTTATAAGATGTCTATTCAAGATGGTACTGTAGAAAAGTTATATAGCTTTGATAAAAGTGGAATAATAAATATGTTAAACAGCAGATATGTCTTAGCTTACGGAGAAGATTATAAAGATGATGAAGAGATGTATGAATCTATATATGAAGAAGATGGAATTTTATATTTAATAGATTTAATTGAAAGAAAGACATATGTTATAAAGGATAATGTAATTAGGCTTGAAGATGGTGGATATTTTAAAGTTTACAAGTATAATAATGAGGAATGGATAGTTTTTGAAACAGATCAAAATATAAACGATAATTCAGTAAAACTACATATTCATAAAGATGGTTATGGTGTTAGTTTAATGAGAATTAGTGTGAATCAATTAGTAGAGGATGTTAAAAATAATGAAGAAAGTTTAAAAGTAACACCTATAATGGAATGTACAGAAAATATTGGAGTAAGATTTTTAGAAATGGATAATGATAATATTTATTTTAAAGCCACTGATTTTAAAAATAACATTGAAAAAATTTATGAAATAGGTAAAGAAAAATTTCATATAAATAAGATTAAAGAGTATGATTTTGAAGTAGACAAAGAAGGAAGAAAATACACAGTTTATGATATTAATAGTAAACAATTGATTTGTAAAAAGTTAAAAGGAGAGAATGTTTTTTATTGTGAAAAAAGTAATAAAGAAGTAGCATCTAAATGGGAAAAAGAAGAGTTTATAAAAATTATAGATAATAATATGATATTAGAGTCTGTATATGAAGATAAAATAAGGGTTATAAATTTAGAGGATTTAAGTGAAAAAGAGTATGAAAATAGTTATGAAATAATAGGAAACAACCTTATACTATTTGAAATTATTTAAAATCGAATAACATGTTTTGCGGATAAAAGAAATATACTGTATTAAGTATATTTCTTTTGTTTTGAGGTGATATTATGAAAAAAATAAATATAAAATTAATTTTATGGGTAGTATTTTGGATAATAGCAGGATTATTTGTATATACTGCGTATAATGTACTTATAGGTTTTACTATTTAAAAAACAGAATTATATATAATTCTGTTTATGATATAATGTTTTAGATAATTTAATTATTATATACGGAAGATGAGGAGTTAAACAAATGAAGAATAAGTGGAAAATTAGAACTATAATAAGCTTGCTATTAGTGTTTATGGTAAGTTTTTTAATGATTGGTTGTGAAATAGAAGGGGATATTTCAGATAGAAAAAACACTAAAGAAAATAATTTAACTGTAAGTTTTATAGATGTAGGACAAGCAGACAGTATTTTAATACAATGTGGAAATGAGACTATGTTAATTGATGCAGGAAATAATGATGATGGGAAAATAGTAGAAAATCACTTAAAAAAGATGAATGTATCAAAAATAGATTATTTAGTAGGAACGCATCCACATGAAGACCATATAGGAGCTTTGGATTATGTGATAGATAATTTTAAAATTGGTACTGTTTATATGCCTAAAAAGACAGCTACAACTAAAACTTTTAAAGATGTTGTAAATTCTTTAAATAAAAAGGGATTAAAACCTATAGCACCTAAGGTAGGGGAGACTTTTAATATAGGTTCAGCAAAGGCTACAATTATTGCACCAGCAGAAGATTATAAAGATGCCAATGAGTCTTCTATAGTTATAAAAATTCAATATGAAGATACAAGTTTTCTATTTGCCGGAGATGCAGAAACTCTTTCAGAAAATGATATGCTTAAAAGTGGAACAGATTTAAGTGCAGATGTTTTAAAGTTAGCACATCATGGATCACGTACTTCTTCTAGTGATAAGTTTTTGGATAAGGTAAATCCTAAGTATGCAATTATAAGTTGTGAAAAAAACAATGATTATGGTCATCCACATATAGAAACTATAAATAAAATGAAAAATAGAAATATTATAGTACATAGAACAGATGAAGAGGGTACAATAATTGCTACCAGTGATGGTAAAAATATTAGTTTTGATAAAAATAATGGAACTTATAGTGAAGGTGCAAAAGTTAACCTAGAACAAAATGATGAAAAAGATATAGAGGCAGATAGTATATCAGAAAATAAGAATGAAAATGATATGAAGGTTTATTTTACTGAAAAAGGAAAATCATATCATTTAGATAAAGATTGTTCTAGTCTTAAAAATAGTAAAAACATATTAATGGGAACATTAAAAGAAGCAAAAGATAAGGGGAAATCTGATCCTTGTGATAGATGTGCATTATAATATAAATAAAAAAACAGAATGACAAGTAAAAAGTCATTCTGTTTTTTTATATTGAATTCTTATTGTCTAAGATCTTTTTAGTTTTAGTTTGTTTTGTGAAGTTCCAAATGTTAATAATTAAAACTTTAAATATATTATATATAGGTACTGCAACAAATGCTGCAAAAAAACCTCCAAAATATACACTAGCAGTAATAACAATTATAGTTGTTAAAGGATACATGTTAAGTTGGTTTCCTGTTATATTAGGAGTTATTACATTTCCTTCTAATTGCTGAACAATTATCGCTAATAGTACTACTTTTATAACCATAGGGAAACCCATACCTAATGCTAAAATTAGTGCTGGAAATACTCCAAGTACTGCACCTAAAAAAGGTATAAATGAGGTTATAAATGAAAAGAAAGATAATACGAAAGCGTTAGGCATTCCAAGTATCAAATAACCAATAAACATTAAACTGCCAAGTATAAATGCTACCATTACTTGAGCAGAAATGTATTGTTTTAAAACAGTATCAATGTCTTTAAGAATTTTTATGATAAATGTTTTAGATTTGCTAGGTAAAAAATTGCAAAGGGAGTTATATATCTTATATTCATCTTTTAATATGTAAAACATTATTATAGGAATTAATATAAGTTGCGCAAAAAAGTTACCTACAGAGCCAACTACAGAAAAGGCACCCATACTAATATCTAAAAATGAGGTTGTTATAAATGATGATAATCTACTTAGCATATCATTAAATTTAAGAATATCATTTAGTTGTGGAAATAAATAGCTATACTTATTAGCCAAATTTTCTAAAGTTTGATTTAAAGATTCTATTAGTGAAGCTCCCTCATTAGCTACTACTGAGCCTGTAAATATACTCATCATAACAATTAAAACTATTATAGAAACTATAGTTATAATCGTTGCTAAAGCATTAGGCACATTATGATCTTTTAAAAATCTATTTATTGGTCTTAGAATATAGTAAAGAAATATAGCTAATATCATAGGTATCAGCATAGCATCCTTTAAGCTCACAAGTGGAGTTAATATGAAATTAACTTTTGTTAATAAAAATATACCTAATAATATTAGATTTAAAATTACTAGATAATATATAGGTTTTTTATTTACCAATATGTACACCTCCTTATAAAATTTATTATATAAATATAGAAAAACAATCTCGCATTTAAATTTATTCAATAATTTAAAAATATTTTCATACAAAATATGGTGTTGAATTTTAAGTATTTCCGAGGATGTCTTACTATTTTAAGTATCCAAGTTTTCAAATAATTATTTTAAAAGTAAACTTGGAATTTGATATTATACCAATTATAGCAAAAGCTTTTTATAATTTAAACTGCTTTTAAGTTATAAAAGTTATTTATCTTTAAAAATTAATTATTTTAAGGATAAATAACTTTTATAATTAATTAAAACATATCTTTTTTATTGAAAAGTAGTGCTACACATACAGTGATAACTAATATTATTAATACAGTGATAAAAAAACCAAATTTACCATCAGTGAATGGGATTCCACTAACATTCATACCAAATACACCAGAAATAAGGGTTGGTATAGAAAGTACAATTGTAACAGATGTTAAAAATTTCATAACCATATTTTGATTGTTAGAAATAATAGAAGCAAAAGTTTCTGTAGTACTACTTAAAACATCACTATATATGTTACACATTTCAATTGCTTGACGAGTTTCTATTATTACATCTTCTAATAAATCAGTATCTTCATCGTATTTTTTTAACATTTCTAATTTAAGTAACTTTTGCAATGTAACCTCATTAGATTTTAAAGATGTTGAAAAATATACTAGTGATTTTTGTAAAGATAAAAGTTGAAAAAGTTCCCTATTTCTTATTGATTTATAAAGACTCTTTTCTACTAATAGGCTCTTTTTATTTATTTGTCTTAGATATAATAAGAAATATTTAGCTGCTCTAAATAAAATTTGCAACATAAATCTTGAACGTTTAAAGGAATAAAAAGATTGGATTTTTCCTTTTTCAAAATCACATATTATATTACTATCTTTAAGAGATACAGTTACTATAGTATCTTTTGAATGTATGATTGCTAAAGGATAAGTATCATAAGTTAACGAGTTATCATCTATATCAGTAATAGGAATATCAATAATAACTAAAATGCAACCATCTTCAATTTCAATACGGGAGCCTTCTTCTTCATCTAATGCTGCTTTTAAAAAATCTAATGGAATATTAAGTTTACTAGATACAAAATGAGCTTCTTCATCAGTGGGGTTAATCATATTAATCCAGCATCCATTTTGAATAGTATTTATTTTATTTAAATTACCGCTAAGCTCACTTTTGTAAATTGAAAGCATAAATTAACACCTCATTATTAAGAGCCTAGGAAAATTATATACTTTTATTATATTATTGACAATAATTACTCAATAAATCATAATAATTATTATTATAATAAATATACATATATATATATGTATATAGGGATACAAGTTTAAATGAAAAATTATAAGTGAAAATTTTGATTTAAATTAAGAATAGTAAAAAACTAGTCACTAATATAGTTTTTTATTTATATAAAGATTTCTAGAGTGATAGATGTATATAATAAAACTTTAGATTAGAGCCTTATATACGTAGTTTTTCATGTTTACTAATTAATTAAATGGAGGCTTAGATGAGCATTGTTCAACTTTTGTGGATAGCCATTGCTGTTGGATTAGATGCATCAGCAGTAGCATTTGGAATTGGTTTAAATGAGAA
The DNA here is from genome assembly GCF_001573875.1 of Clostridium sp. ATCC 25772. Lineage (NCBI taxonomy): Bacteria > Bacillati > Bacillota > Clostridia > Eubacteriales > Clostridiaceae > Clostridium > Clostridium sp. ATCC 25772. The sequence continues at coordinate 48,485 of NZ_LFRG01000019.1, read as the reverse complement.
GGTAGAAATGAAAGATAAATATTGTTTAACATTATCCTTTGGTTTCTTTCAATTCTTATTTTCCTTCATAGGTGGAAGCCTTGGAAAAACTTTTTCAGACAATATAATAACAGTACCAACTATTATAAGTGGAATGGTTATAGCTATAGTTGGTATAATGATGATTAAAGAGGGCATGGAAAACCAAGGAGAATATCCACTGCTAAGTGGAAGAATATACTTTATAATTGGAATATCAGTGAGTATAGATGCAATGGTTGTAGGTTTTATAACTTTAATAAATATTACTTATGGTATTTTAATGATATATAGTTTAATTATTGGAAGCATTGCTTTAATTATGAGTGTAATATCCTTCATAATTTCAAAATATTTAGGCAGAATAAATTTAATAGGTAAATATGCAAACTATATAGGTGGGGTGATATTAATTTTATTTGGATTAAAGATGATTTTTTTATAAGAGAGGATGAAGAGAATGATTAATGAATTAAAAGGATTAAAATCTTATTCAGCATTTAAGTTTTTTAGAGAAATGAATGAAATTCCAAGAGGATCTGGTAATGAAAAAGCAGTAAGTGATTGGCTTGTAAAATTTGCAAAAGAGAGAAATTTAGAAGTTATTCAAGATGATGCTTTAAACATAATAATTAAAAAACCAGCAACAAAAGGATATGAAAATTCAAAAGGAATAATACTTCAAGGTCATATGGATATGGTTTGTGAGAAAAATAAATCCACAGAACATGATTTTGAAAAGGACCCTATTGCCTTTATTATTGAAGGGGATATATTAAAAGCGGATGGAACTACATTAGGGGCAGATAATGGAATTGCAGTAGCTTTTGGTTTAGCAATATTAGATTCAAATGAAATACAGCATCCACCAATAGAATTAGTAGTGACTACAGAAGAAGAAACTGGTATGGGTGGTGCTATGAGTTTAAATCCTGAAAATTTAGATGGAAGAACACTTATAAATATAGATTCAGAAGAAGAAGGTAAATTTTTAGTAAGTTGTTCAGGTGGTGTTAGAGTAGATATTTCAATACCAGTTAAAAAAGAAGAATTATGTAGTGATAAAGAATTGCTGAAAATATCTGTAAAAGGATTAAAAGGCGGACATTCTGGAATGGAGATTAATAAAGAAAGAGGAAACTCTAATAAATTAATAGGAAGATTTTTAATGGATTTAAATTCTATTATAGATTTTAAATTAGCTGATATAAATGGTGGAGCTAAGATGAATGCTATTCCAAGAGAAGCAGAAGCAACTATAGAAGTTTCTAAAGAAGATATATCTAAAGTAGAAGTCAAAGTTTCAGAATGGTTTAAAACATTTAAAAATGAATTCCAAGGAATAGATGATGATATAGAATTAATTTGTGAAAAATCCACAGAAAATATAGAAAAAGTTTTTGATTTAGATTCAACGCTAAAAGTGTTAAGAATGTTATTTTTAATTCCTAATGGAGTTCAAACCATGAGTATGGCTATAGATGGTCTTGTTCAGAGTTCAACAAATATAGGTGTTGTTACAACTGAAAACAACTCTGTTAAATTTGACAGCGCTGTAAGAAGTTCCGTTAAATCATTAAAAAAAGCTATATGTGATGAAATGATAGTTTTAACAGAAATGATAGGTGGAACTATTGATTTTCAAGCAGATTATCCAGAATGGCAATATAAATCAGAATCAGCAATAAGAAATATATTTACAAAAGTATATAAAGAAATGTTTAATAAAGAAGCAGAAATAACAGCAATACATGCTGGACTTGAGTGTGGATTAATAGGAGATAAATTTAATGGAGAATTAGATCAGATTTCTTTTGGTCCCAATATATTTGATGTGCATACACCAGGTGAACATTTAATTGTATCTTCAACAGAAAGAATGTTTAATTTCTTAGTAGAAGTATTAAAAGAAGCAAAATAATTATAGTTTATATAAAAATAAATTATATTATTTAAGATAAAATTGAATATTTAAAATGTTAAATGAAAATTCATTTTTCTTATATTTTTTAATAATTTTAAAATAAGGTTAATAAACTTTTTGTGATAAAATAAGTTAGAATTTCATTATTGAAATTCTAACTTTTAATTAAAAAAGATAATAGTTTAAACTATTATCTTTTTTAATTAGTGGAGTTTTATAAATTATTTAAAATATAGGAGGTATTTTTATGGTAAATATTTTATTTGGATTAATTGCTATAATTTTGTTATTAGGCTTAGCTGTTTTATTTTCAAATAATAGAAAAGCAATAAAGTATAAAATAATTATTCCAGGAATCTTAGTTCAAGTATTTTTAGCAATTTTTGTATTAAAAGTGTCAATAGGCCAGAAAATTTTGATGGCAATAGCAAATGGACTAAATAGTATATTTAACAATGGATTTGAGGGTATAAAATTTGTATTTGGAGATTTATCTTTAGGATTTGTATTCGCTATTAATGTATTAGGACTAATAGTATTTACTTCAGCATTAGTTTCTTTGCTATATTATCTTAAAATTTTACCAATTATAGTTAATATAGTTGGTAAAGCGGTATCAAAAATTATGGGTACAACTTTAGGTGAAAGTTTTAATGCAGTAGGTAATATATTTTTAGGTGGTACAGAAGCACCTATACTTATAAAACCTTATTTGAAATCTATGACCAAATCTGAATTATTTGCAGTAATGGCAGCAGGATTTGGTAGTGCATCAGCAGCTATACTTGGAGGATATTCTATGATGGGGATAGATTCGAAATATCTTCTTATAGCTATATTTTCCGTTCCATTTAGTACTCTTATGGTTTCTAAAATATTATATCCAGAAGCAGAAGACGTTGAGATTAAGGAAATAAAAATAGAAAATAGTACAGCAAAAAATGTATTTGATGCAATAGGTGAAGGAACAGGTCAAGGATTACAGTTAGCATTAAATGTTGGTGCTAGTCTTATAGCTTTTATAGGATTAATGGCATTGATAAACAGTGTTTTGGGTGTAGTGGGGTTAAGTATAACATCTATATTAGGATTTTTACTAAGACCATTAAGCATATTATTCCATATTCCTTCAAGCGAAGCAGCAAGTTTTGCTTCTTTGATTGGGACTAAGATGGCAGTAAATGAATTTGTTGCATTTAGTGATATGTCATCTATAATAAATACACTTTCACCAAGAACTATAGCTGTATTATCAGTTGCGTTATGTAATTTTGCTAATTTATCATCTATAGGTATTCAAATTGGAGGATTTTCAATTTTAGCACCTGAAAGAAGAGAAGAAGTTACAAAAAATGGATTAAGGGCGTTGCTTTCGGGAACTATATCTACATTAATAACTGCAGCTATAATAGGAATGATAGTATAAGTACATATAATAATGACTGTTTTAAAGTAGGACATAGATTTCTATTTTGAAACAGTTTTTTATTAATATTTTTTATTAGTAAAAAACATAATAATTTATAATTATGGAATTTGTTGTTTAGTTAAAGAAAGATGTGTAAAATATACTAATGAATATAATTTATATCCTTATATAATATTAAATAATAGATTAATGTTCTTTAAAATTTTGTGTAATATATGTGTAAGAATATGCATAACGGTATCGATAGCGTTTATTTACACAAATATACTTGGAATTTTTGAACTGTTATTTTTAAAATATGTCTAAAATGATATAATTATTGTAAGTATATTAGTTAAATAATATATTTAAAAAAGAATTAAGGTGATATATTGGATGTATGTAAAGATCTTAAAGAAAAAAATTTAAAAGTTACAAAGGCTAGAGTTAGTATATTAGAGTTGCTTTTTAAATCAGATAAATGTTTATCAGCTAATGAAATATGGGAAAATATTAGAAAAACATTAATAGGAATAGATTTATCAACTGTATACAGAAATTTAGATGTATTAGTAAATAAAAATATAATTGAAAAAGATATTTTAGACAATAATATATATGTTTATTCTATTCAAGAGGATATTCATATGCATACTATAATTTGTGAGAGATGTAATAAAGCTTTTGAAATTGAATGTCCTATGCCTAAGCTTAGGGAATATATTAGATTGAAAACAGGTGTAATAATTACAGATCAATGTATAAATGTAAAAAATGGAATATGTAAGGAATGTAATAAAATAAATGAGAAGTAAAAATTTATTTAAGGAAGATAGTATTGAACTACCTTCCATATACCATTTTTATTTAGTTGAAGTTCTAGTTTGTATTCAATAATGTTATAAGGTGCTTTATCAATAATTCCTGTTACTTTAACAATTGCAATACGATTGTCCATAAACTCTATAGTAGAGCTTTCAAGTTTGAATAGTTTATATTTATTAAATAGACCTTTAGTGGTATATTTTTTTATGGCATAGTTTATATCTTTGCAATTATTTTCACAATAATTATTATAAACAGTTAATGAAAGAAATAGTATTACAATTAAAAATAATGTTATAATGATATACTTATTTAATTTATAGCTATTATTAAATTTGAGACGTATAAAAATCACCTCTAATATAATTTTTACATTAAATATAATATTAAATATAATACAAAATATGCATAAAGGAAGGTATTTTAAATGGAATTTTCATCTTTAGTACTTATGGAAAGAGAAAAAGAAACAAATTATTTAGTTAAGGAATTAGGAAGTTATGAAGTAGGGGAAGGGGCTGAATATGTTACCAAATTATTTTATGATGGTGACGAAATAAATTTATACTTCGATACTCAAAGGGATGTAGAAGAGTGGGAATACACAGCGATATATGATGTTTTTAATGAAGGTAAATTTGAAGAGAAAGGATTTAATATAGACGTGTACGATGAAGAATATAACCCTACATGGATAATTAAATTCCAATATGATGAAGAACATGAAATAATAAAAGAAAAATTAGAAAAAATATGTTTATTAATAAAACAAGAGATGGAAAAAGCTTTTAGTGAAATAAAAACTATGAAAATAGATTAAAAATAAATTTAAAGGTGTTAGGGTAGGGGAAAGATGCGTTTAGAGTATATTGGAAATGTAACCGACTCGGAGGTTTTAGGTAAAACTGTATTTGATAATGATGGTAGAATACTATTAAAATCTGGAGTTAAATTGACAAAAAGATACATAAAGAATCTTGAAAAATTAGGAGTTTATTATATATACATTGAAGATAAAAGGTTAGATGATGTAGATGTTGAAGACTGTAAATTAAATGTATTAAAACAAGACACGGTTAAATCTTTGAATAAAGTTATGAATAATGTAGGAATGTTTAATAAAACAACCACAAAAGAATATTTAAATAGGGTGACAGATTTAATTAACTATATATTAGATGATGGAGATATAAATAAAAGTTTATTTGATATTAAGACCTATGATAATTATACTATGATACATAGTGTAGATACTGGTGTGATGGCGGCATTTATGGGAATTGGTATTGGACTTAAGAAAAATGAATTAAATGATTTGGTAGTAGGTGGTATACTCCATGATGTTGGGAAAGTAAAAGTTCCAATATCAGTAATAGATAAGAAAGGGCCATTAACTTCAGAGGAATTTGAAGAAATAAAAAAACATCCATTATATGGCATAGAAATTTTAGAAAAAAATATAGCTATACCAGAAAGTGCATTAAAAATTGTAGAGCAACATCATGAAAAAGTTAATGGAAAAGGGTATCCATATGGGTTAAGTGATTTACAAATAAATAAAAAAGCTAAAATTGTATCTGTATGTGATGTTTATGATGCTGTAAGTAGTGATAGAAGCTATAGAAAAAGATTTTCACCTAAGGAGGCTTATGAACTTATATTATCGGATTCTGGAAGAAGTTTTGATGAAGATGTTGTAAGAACCTTTAGAAAAGTGTTTTCTGTTTATCCATTAGGGAGTTGTGTAAAATTATCAGATGGAAGAGAAGGGTATGTAATAAAACAAAATGAAAATTTCCCTGATAGACCAATTATTAGGATGTTATATGATTATAAAACTGGAATGCCAATCAAGTTTTATGAAATTGATTTATTAAAAGAACTAAATTTAGTTATTGTAGCTGTAGTTTAGTTATGATATTCTATTAAAACAACATTTATAGGATAAAGATTATTATAATATCAAAATTTAGGAGTGAGTGTATGAAAGTAAACAAAGAGCAGGTCCTAGAAAATTTTAAAAAAGGTCCTAGTGTAACATATTTACTGATAATGATAAACATTATTATGTATATTATCACTGCATTTACGTCTTTTTATTATTTTCATGGTGGAATATTAAATATAGATACGAGAGCAATTATTGTACTTGGTGGTATGGTGAATCTTTTAGTTAAAAATGGAGAATATTATAGGCTGTTTACTGCTGGATTTTTACATGCATCAGTATTACATTTAACATTGAATATGATTGCATTGAATGCCATAGGAAGTATTGTTGAAAAAATATTAGGAAAAGGCAAATTTATAATAATATATATTTTATCTTTGATGTTTGCATCATATGGAAGTTATGTAGTTGCTAATGTAAAACTTGGAGTAGGTATATCTGTAGGTGCATCTGGAGCTATATTTGGACTTTTAGGTTCTTTATTAATTATTGTATTTTTAAATAAAAAAATCTTTGGGAAAACTGTATTAAGAGGAATAACAGAAGTAATAGTTGTAAATTTATTAATAGGTTTTTTTGTGCCTAACATAGATATAACAGCTCATATAATAGGTGGAATCGTTGGAGCAATAATAACTTTTATAATAATTATAATTGAAAGAAAAAAGTTAAGAAAACAATAATAGAATAATTATTAGACATATTATAATAGACAATAAAAGATAGTAGAGTTACTGCTATCTTTTACTATTTTTTATTTGTGAAATATATAAATATGAGTAGGGGAATGGTATGCGTTTTGAGTTAATAACCAATGTGAAAGAAAATGAAATATTAGGGAAAAGCATATTGGATACAAGTGGAAGGATTTTATTGAAATCAGGAGTAAAACTAACAAATCAATATATAAATAGACTTGAATCTTTAGGCGTTATATATATATATGTAAAAGATGAAAGACTGGAAGATATAGAAATAGAAGATACAATGTTGAGTGGGTTAAAACAAGATATAATTAAGTGTTTAGGGAAGGTTATGAAAAATGTGGGATCATTACCCCAAACACATGTGAAGGAATATGTTGAAAGTGTTAAAGAAATGATAGACTATATAGTTGAGTTAAAAGACATAAATAAGAGTCTATATGAGATAAAGACACATGATAATTATACTATGCTTCATAGCGTAGATACAGGTGCTAATGCTGCATTTATGGGGTTAGCATTTAGAATGAATAGGGATATGTTGAATGAATTAGTTATAGGCAGTACATTACATGATATAGGAAAAGTAAAGGTTCCTATAAATATAATAGACAAAAAAGGTCCATTAACAAAGGAAGAATTTGAAGAAATAAAAAAGCATCCTATATATGGTGGAGAGGCCATAAAAAAAAGCTTTAATATATCAAATTCAGCGTTACGGGTTATATTAGAACATCATGAAAAAATAGATGGTTCTGGATATCCATATGGGTTAAAAGATGAACAAATAAGTATATACAGCAAAATAACAGCGGTTTGTGATGTGTTTGATGCGTTAACTAGTGATAGAAGTTATAGAAAAAAATTTAATCCAGCAGATGCTTATGAAATGATATTATCAGGATCAGGAACAAGTTTTGATAAAGATGTTGTTAAGAAATTTAAAAATGTATTTTCTATTTATCCCTTAGGTTGTAGAGTAAAACTTTCTAATGGCTATAGTGGGTTTGTAGTAAGACAAAATCAGGGGTTTCCGGATAGACCAATAATAAGAGTTATGTGTGAAAATAATGAAAAAGTACTAGGAAGTTATTATGAAATAAACTTATTAAGGAAAACTGATGTTATTATTATTGGAGCATTTATGTAAATATATTAAAATACCATATAGAAAATGTTATAAGTAAGGAGTTAGAATATGGCAAAAGTAAAAAAAGTATATGCAATTAAATATGGATATGATAATTTGAAAAATTGTGAAGTGAAAAACATCATAGTAGATAATTGGAATGAATGTTCAAGGTTAATAAAAGGGGTAAAGGGAGCACAGTATAAGAGTTTTGAAATATTACAAGAGGCAAAAGACTATTTGAGTAATGATAAAAAACTTTTAAAAAAAGGGGTAGATAAATATCCAATGGATATATTACATATATATGTAGATGGAAGTTATAATTCAAGTAGTGAAAAATTTTCTTATGGGTTAGTGGCAGTTAAAAATAATGTTATAGAGTATATGGAAAGTGGTGCATCAGAGGATACATCTCAAAAACAAATAAGACAAATTGCAGGAGAACTAAAGGCTACGATACAAGCAGTAGAATATGCTAAGTTAAAAGGAGAAAAAAAAATAGTTATATTTCATGATTATGAAGGAATATATCATCATGCATTAGGAACTTGGGAGAGAAAAGATTCATCATCAAAAGAGTATTATAATGCTATAAATAAATATATTAATGAAGATAAAATAGAAATTGTATTTGTAAAAGTTGATAGCCATACAGGGGATGTATACAATGAAATAACTGATAGTATAGCTAAAAAAGCAATTGGAGTGCCATTAACTGATGCAGTAAATAAATATATAAAAGAAAATGAAATAGCTGTAAGTGGTATAGAAGAAGAAATAAAATTAAAAGGGATAACTAATGAAAGGTATTATTTCAATATAAAAAATATTAAGGAACCGTCCAAAGAAAATAATATAGAAATAGAAAATTCAATAGATATGTTAGATAGAAATGAGTTAATAATTAAAAGAAAAGAAATAAAAGAAATTTATTTGAATTTAGGGACAGACAAATTAAAGTCAAAACTTAATAAACTAAAAAAACAGGAGCTAATTAATTTGCTAATAGAATTTGTTAAATTAGATAATGAATAATAAAAGTATAAGGTGGATGGTAACATATGAATAATATAGACGTTAAACAATTGATGGAAAAAATAATTAGCAAAGAAAATATAGTTGTATTGGATGTTAGAAGTAGAGTTCAATATAATGAAGATCATATTAAAGGAGCGATAAACATTCCCATGTCCAATTTAGCTATAGAGGCAGATAATTTAGATATAGATAAAGAAATTGTAGTTTATTGCAATAGCGGAAAAGTTAGTATTGGAGCAACACTTTTTCTTTTAGATAAAGGATTTAATGTAAAAAATTTAAAAGGTGGATTTGAAGTGTATAAAAAAATTACTAATTAAATATTATATGAAATGTTTAGCTTATATTGGATTCAATAAATCATAGTATAATTAAAACTTAGGTTATTAATTTTAAATTTTATTTATTTAGGAATTAATTTGATAAAATCGTACAAAATAGTACTATTAGATTTAATATGTATTAAATTTTTTAGGAGGGATAAAGTTGAAATTAATAAAAGTGATGGCAAAAATGGTTTTGACTGCAACAGTGACTATGGTAGCTATAGAATCTATGAAACCTAATATAAATAGAAGAACAAAAAGAAAAATAAAAAGATGTATGAAAGTTACTAAAAGTATGATAGATACATTTTATAATAATGCTATGCTATTATTGGATTAAAAATATCATATATAATAAAAATACTTTTAAATTTAAAATTTAAAAGTATTTTTAATTTTAAACATATTAACAAAAAGTTAATAAAATAGTTTATAATAATAAATATAACAAATAAATTATAATTTAATTATAATTTGTAAAAAAACATAAAAAAAACTAAAAAATTGTTATAATTAATTTTAGAATCTTAAAAATGGATTAAATATTTTGTGCTACTATAATATTTTATGTAATAAATATATATCTTTTAATATATTTATTTCATAAAATAATAGTTTATCTATAAATTTTATGAAAAAATCAGATGTTTCTTTATAAAAATATAAATTTAAAGAATAAGTTCAGAAAATCTACAAAAATTGTTAAAATTTCTATATATTCTTAGGAAATCTTTTATACATATGTTATAATTAAATATGAAAATTTATAAAATTCAATAAATTATAAAATTAATATAAAATAACTAAAAATTATGTTAATAATGGTCAATTAACAATAATAAATTACTTGTAAAGGGTGCGTGATTTATGAAGATATTATCTTTGGGAGAGAAAGTTAAGCTTAGAAGGAAACAGCTAGATTTAACATTAAAGAACTTAGCAGGGGATAGAATAACTGCAGGACAGATAAGTTTAGTAGAATCAGGAAAGTCTAATCCAAGCATGGATTTATTAGAATATTTAGCAAGTGCTTTAGATGTAACAGTAGAGTATCTAATGGAAACAGAGGAAACACAAGCTCAAAAAATATGTACCTATTATGAAAATATAGCTGAGTCTAAAATATTAATTGGAGAATTAGAAGAGGCTCAAAATCATATAGAAATATCTATAAAATATGCAGAAGAATATAAATTAGAGATGCAAAAGGGGAAAAATTTATATTTAAAAGGTCTCATTCATACTAAAAAGGGTGAGTATGATAAGGCTCAAGAGGATTTACTTACTTCAAATAATATTTTTATAAAGAATAATTCAGTAGATAACATAATAGCTACATTCATATTATTAGGTAAAATAACTTTAGAGTTAAAAGCATATCATTCAGCTTATAGTTATTTTCAACAGGCAGAAAAAGTGTATGAAGATAGTAATATAGGCAATGATTTTTTAATTGGAGAAATTAATTATTATATATCATTAACGTATTTTAAAATAGGAGAAATGGACAAGTCTTATGAATATGCTTTAAGAGCCGAGGAGACCTTTAAAAATTTAGACAACAAAAAAAAGTATGGTAAAAAGATGTTAGAGTTAGCACAACAATATTGCGAAAATAATAATATTAATGAGGCTATTAAATATTCGGAATATAGTTTAAAGATATTTAGTGGGCTAAAGGATAATTATTACTTTTCAAAAATAGAAAATAATTTAGGGAAAATATTTTCAGATTTTAATAGTCTAGAACAATCTTTTGATCATTTATATAGGGCAAAGGATATGAGGGAGAAGACTAAAGATTCTAAAATAATAGAAACACTATGTAATATTTGTGATAACTATATAAAACTAAAAAATGAAACTAAAGCAAAAGAAACTTTAGATGAAATATTAATGCACATAGAAAAAGGAGAAGAAAAATCTTTATGTGATTACTACTTATTAAAATATAAAGTGGAATTATTAGAAGGAAAGCTAGAAAGTGCAGAAAATACTTTAATTCAAACTCTTAATTACGTAAAGAAATTGAACTTCTTAAAAGAATATGCAGAAATATCTTTAATATTAGGGAAATTTTATGTGGATAATGGCCGAGAAAATGAAGCTGAGAAATGTTTAAATGATGGTATAAAAGTTTTAAATGAATTAAATTTTTTAGAGAATTAGTGAGTAGGTGAGAAGATGACATCAGAAATATTATCTATAGGAGAGAAAATAAAAAGGTCAAGAATATACAAGGGGTTAACTTTAAAAGAAATTTGTGAAGAGAAAATTTCAGTTTCTAAAATGAGTTGTATAGAGAATAATAAAGTAGATGCTGAAGAATGGATATTAGAATATATAAGTGAAAAGTTAGAATTAGATATTAACTATTTAAAACATGATGTAAAAAAGCAGTTAATAGACAATATTGAAGTTTTTCGAAGCTGTAAAGAAACCAATAATTATTATGACGAGTATTTTGATGATATTGAATATAATCTAGAGTACGCTGAAAAATATGCTTATTATGAGTTATGTTGTGAAATAATGCATTTGTTCTTTTCTGCGCATATATTTAAACGTAATTTTGATGAGTTAAGAAAACTTATACCGCGATATTATGATTTTTGTAAAAGGGCGCACAATGAATTATATCAACTAAAATATTATGTTGATGTAGGCGTGTATTTATCTTTAAATGGAGAACAAAGACAAGCTATAAGCTATTACAATAGCGTAAGAACTAGATTAAAAGAATTAGATGTAGAAGACAAACTGGATCTTATAAGAACAACTTATAATGAAGGTTCAGCTTATATGATGTTAAGTGAATATGAAAAGGCGTCAGAAATTTGTGAAGAACTAAAATCTATGATTAAATATTGTGAAAATAAAAAAATTGAAGGAGCAATATATAATTTATGTAGCTTATTAGCATTACATTTAGAAAATTATGATGAATTTGAGGCATATAAAAATAAGGTTTTTAAGCTATATAAAAATGATTACGAGAAATATGCTAGTTGTTTGCATAATTTTGGAGAAGTTTTAATAAGAAATAAAAAAATAGATTTGGGAGAAAATTGTATTAGAGAGAGTTTGAAAATATTTCCAAGGGAAAATAAAGAAAAGCTATGTATATTTTTAATAGCAAATTTAGAAGCATTAATTGAAAATAAAATGTTAGGATTGGCAAAAGAAGTTTCAAATGAACTTTTAACTTATGCTATAAATTTAGATAGTTCCAAATTTATAGAGAGTGCATATTATTATAAAGCTATATTGTTACAGTTAGAAGGAGACTATGCTGCTTCAGAAACATATATGAATTTATCATTAGATGCACTGTTAAAGTGTGGTTATAAGGATAAAATATATAAAAGATATTTACAAATGGGAAACATGTATCATAAGTTAGGGGAAGTATCTGAATCAATAAAATTTTTAAATTTAGCAATGCAATTAGAGAAAAAAATTTAATTAGAAAAAGCTATGAAATTAATTTAATTTCATAGCTTTTTGTTATTTGTTTAGTTCTCTATCAATAATAAATTCTTTAGCTTTAATTTCGAAAGTATCATCTAATTTTGTTAAAGCAACTTCAGCATCTTTATATTTATTATCTAAAGCAATTTTAAGCAGTCTGTCTGCTAGTTCAGGATTTTTTGATAATAAACTACCATGGAAGTAAGTGCAGTATGTATTTTTGTAGATGCAACCTTCTTTTTTATCGTCACCATTATTACCATAACCTGCTTTTACTGAACCAAGTGGTTTTAATCCATTTGTATAAGTTCTTCCTGAATGATTCTCAAAGCCTACATAGGTTTCATCAAACTCTTCATTATATATAACTGTATTGCCTATAAATCTCGTATTACCAGCTTCAGTATATATATCTAGAGCGCCTAGACCTTCTAATTTGTCACCTTCAGGTGTTGTATAATATTTACCTAAAAGTTGGTAACCACCACAAATACATAAGAATACTTTCCCATTTTCTATATAAGATTTAATACTATCTTTTTTATAATTTATTAAATCGGTGGATACAATTGATTGTTCATAGTCTTGGCCACCGCCAAAAAATACTATATCATATTTATCTGCCTCAAATTCATCACCAACAGAAACATTTATTATATTAACTTTTATGTCCCTTTGATTAGATCTATGCTTTAAAATTAAAACATTACCAACATCACCATAAACATTTAACAAATCAGGATACAAATGACATATATTTAGTTCCATTAAATCACCTTGCCTTACCATATTTTATCGATATAACCTTTGTTGTGAAGAGTTTTTCTTATATTAAGCATAGCTGTATAAGTAGCTAAAATATAAGTAGTTTCAGTATCTAAAGATTTTATATGTTCTATTAGTCTATCTCCGTCATCACATAATGTAAATTTATTAGTATCAAATCCAGCTATTTTTAATCTTACAGCCATATCATATAATCTAGTTCCAGAAATTAAAATATTATTTATATCTAATTCATTTAATTTTTCAAAGTTTACATCCCATATCCAAGAAACATCTCGACCATCTGCATACTTGTCATTAAGCAATAAAGCAAGATTAATTTCTTTTTTATCTAACATTATTGTATTTACCGCTTGATCATATCCAGCAGGATTTTTAACTAAAATTATTTTGACTTCTTTTCCATCTATGTTTATTGTTTCTTGTCTTCCAAAACTTGTAGATTGATTTTCAAGTGAAGAAAATATAATTTTATCATCTATACCTAATTCTTTTCCGATAGAATAAGCACACAGACCATTGTAAATGTTATATTCTCCGGCTTGATTTATAGTAAGTTGATTATTGTTTACAATGACTGTAGAGCCTTTTGGATTTAAATCTAAAATTTCTTCAACTTTATATTTTAGGTCGGGACGTTTATATCCGCAATTTTCACAGTAATAATATCCTAAATGATTATAAGTTACAAATTCATATTTATAAGGTGACTTACAACATTTACAGAATTTATTATCAGAGTTCATAGAAAGAGTTATATCTTTATTTATAGGAACTTCAAAACCATAATAAATAACAGGGTTTTTTACATCTAATTTTCCAAAAAGAGATTCATCACCATTTAATACTAAAGTAGTATCAGGAGTTTTTTCAACACCGTTAAATATTTTAGAAAATGTAGTATGAATTTCACCATATCTATCTAATTGATCTCTAAATAGATTAGTTACAGTTATAATTTTAGGCTTAACATCTTCAGTTACTATTGGTACATAAGCTTCGTCAACTTCAATAACAGCATATTTATCTTTATTACTCTTAAAGAATTTATAATTATCAATAAAGCAAGAAGTAATTCCTGCAACCATATTAGCACCTGTATTATTAGTGATAACATGATTGTTATCACTTTTTATTATGTTATAGATCATATTAGTAGTTGTTGTTTTACCATTTGTTCCAGTAACTAGTATAACATTGTAGTCTTTAGCCACTGTTTTTAAAATGTGTTTGTCAAACTTTAGCGCAACTGCACCTGGAAAGTTTGACCCTCCCTTAGAAAGCAACTTAGAAAGAAATTTAGCGGTTTTCGCTGTAATTATACTTAAAAAAGAATTAATCTTAATTTTAAACACTCCCTTAACTTAAATTATCTTTAGATTACAAATTATATTTGTCTTTTACAATATACTATTTTAAAAAATATGTAAATAATAAAATGTGAAATTTTCAAATAAAATACTAATAATTGATAACTAAATTATATATACGAGTATTATAACATTTTATAAAAAGCTTTTCTATACTATGAAGTTTTTGAAAATGTTTAATAAAAATTAAACATATAATAAAAAATATGCACTCAATAGTATATGGTAAGTTAAACAAGTGGATTTTTTTATGTAGCTTTGGTAAAATAATGTTGATTTAATGTTTATAAGGAGGTTTTTTATGAGGAAAAAGCTATATGGCAATAAAAATATGCTACTCGTTGCTATAATAGGCCTATTAGCTATATTAATCGTATTAATTGTAAAAAATAAAACCGATTTAAAAAAATATAGTGAAAAAGGAAATGAATATTTTTATTCATCTAACTTTGAAGAATCCATAAAAGTTTATGAATCAATAAATAAAACGGATAAAAGGTCAGCAATTTGGCCAGCAAAGATAAGTGAATTATATTTACTACAAGATGACAATGAAAATGCCGAAAAATATATGAAAGTTGCAATGGAAAAAGAAGATAAAAGTGGAGATGCTCACTCAATTTTATTAAATAATGAATTTTTAAATTTAAAAGAAAAATTTGTTGAAAATAGAATTAGCGAAGAGGATTACACTGAAATTTTTAAGCATGCAAAAGAAGATTTAGATATGTATCCTGAAAATAATGACATAAAGAGAGTGGCTTTTGCCATATATTTATTTCATGGAGATAGTATAAATGCAAAAAAAATAATAGATAGTTATGCTACTAAAAGTTTTACAGCATCTGAGCTCTGTGATAAGGCAATGATGTATTTTCAGCTAAATGATTCAAAAAGTGCATTTTCAACATTAATTGAAGCTTATGAATTAGATAAAAATGAGATGAAAATATATGATGTTGTATATGAGGCATATATGTCTAATGGAAATGTTTTAAATGAACTTATCAATTTAGAAAATGAAAATAATAGTGAATTATTTTATAAATTAGCATTGATTAAAATATATGTATCAAATATTGATTTAAATAAAGGTGAAGATTTATTAAATGAAATAGGAGGTATGAAGATAGAAAACAACTTTATAATTCCTCAATTATTAATGGTAGAACTTTTAAATAATAAATGCGAATTTGATAAAGAAGAGAAGATAATATATGATTTATTAAATAATCATAGTGATAATTATAAAGTAAATTATTTAACAGCTTGTTATTGGTTAAACAAAAATGATATAGAAAAGGCAATTAAATATTTTAAGATCGCAATAAAACAAAATGAAAAATATTTGCCACTATATACTAAATTAGCTCCGGATATATTAGAAATGAAAGGTGAACCTAATAAAGCAATTCCATATTTACATTATGCAATATACTATGAACCATATAATCCCTTAACATATGTTAATAGTGGTTATTATAATTTATATAGTATGAACAATAGTGTTAATGCTTTAGAACACTTTAAAATAGCTCAGGTGTTTAATGAAGATGATTTAGAACTTAAATATCAAACAGCATTAGTATATTTATCAAATCATAATTATAATGAGGCTATAGAGATGTTAAATATATGTATTGAAAAGGATAGTAAGAATATAAAATATCATAGAACATTGGGAACTACTTATGTTATATCAAAGAGACAAGATGAGGCTATAAAAGAAATTAATATAGCTTATGAATTAGATAAAAGTAATATATTAACTTTAAATAACTTGGGTTGTTATTATATTACTGTAGAAGGGGATATAGAAAAATCATTTAAAAATATAGAATTAGCATTTAAAAGTTTAAAAGAAGAGCATGATGAATATACAGTAAAAACAATAACGGAAAATTATAATAAAATAATAGACTTAAAGAAAAAATATGAAAAAGGAAAAGAAAACGAAGTTATAGAAATACCAGACTTTGTTATGTTTTATTAGTGAATTAATTTAAAATTTAAATTTAATAAAAACATCTTAAAATAAAAATAATTTATTTTAAGATGTTTTTTTATTGCATAAATGTAGTAATTTATAAAATAAAAAATTTTCTGTTAATTTAAGGAATACATAGTGTTATAATTAAATATAAAGTATATTTAGAAAATTATATTTTGTATTTGGAGGGTTAAAATGAATAAAGAATTTTTTAAAAAAAATAGGAAACAATTTTTAGAAGAATTGAATGATAATTCAATAACAGTACTATTCTCAGGAGATTCTCCTTTTAAATCAGCAGATTATAAGTATAGATTTGAACCTAATAGAAATTTTTACTATATTACTGGGTTCGAAAGAGAAAATGCAATTTACATGGTATTAAAAGAAAATGGTAAAATTATAGAAAATTTTTATATTGAAAGACAAGACCCGGAAATGATTAAATGGATAGGAAAAAAACCTACTATAGAAGAAAGTAAAGAAATAACAGGAATAGACAACATTAAATATAATGATAACTTTAAAGAAGATTTTTCAAGGATAGGTCGTGTAAGTAGTTGCTGCTATGAAACAATTTATTTAGATTTAGAAAAAAGAGAGTATGATACAATATCTACAAAATCGAATGAGTTTGCTATAGACATTATAAAAAAATATCCTTATCTTACAGTGAAAAATGTATACGGCAAAATAGCAGATTTAAGAGTTGTAAAAAAACCAGAAGAAGTGGAGTTAATAAAAGAAGCCATAAAAATAACTAAAGAAGGTATATATTCTATATTTAAGAATAGTAAAGAAGAAATATCAGAATGTGAATTAGAAGCACATTTTGATTATGAGCTAAGGAAAAGAGGTATAAGACATACTGCATTTGATACTATTATAGGTTCAGGTATAAATGGGACTATACTTCATTATGTAGAAAATAATTGTAAAATAGAAAAAGATAGCCTAGTGTTGCTAGATTTAGGAGCACAATATAAATTATACAATGGTGATATTTCACGTACTTTTCCAGCCAGTGGTAAGTTTACAGAAAGACAAAAGGCAGTTTACAATGCAGTATTAAATGCAATGAAAAAGGTTGAGGCAACCGCTAAAGCAGGAATAAAAATGGCTGATTTAGAAAAAGTAGCTATGGATGAACTAGGAAAGGGTTGTGTAGAGTTAGGGCTCATAAAAGATAAGTCAGAAGTAAGAAAATACTATTTCCATTCAATTGGACACTACTTAGGTTTAGATACTCATGATGTAGGAACATATGACAAAGTTTTAGAAGAAGGTACAGTTATAACAAATGAACCAGGAATTTATATAGAAGAAGAAGGAATAGGAGTAAGAATAGAAGATGATTTATTAATAACTAAAGATGGATGTATTAATTTATCTAAAGATATAATAAAAGAAGTAGAGGAAATTGAAGAATTTATGGCAGAAAATAAGCAATAAAAGAGAGGATTATCCTCCCTTTTATTGCTTTAAGTTTACTATTTTACTTTTTAAATTAATAGAAGATCTTATTTTTTCATATTCTTCTTCGATTGCATGGAACATTACAGTTAATGTTTCAAAAACTATTTCTGCATTGAAATTATTGTTAAAAGGTATGCTAGATTTAGCATTAACTACGTTATCATTTTCATAAAATGATATATATTTATATGTTGAATTTAATTCATTAAATAGCTTATAAAGTTCAATTTTGTTATCTTCTTGTGGGATACTTGTGATATGAAATATATAAATATCAGCTAAGGTATCATCATCAGTTAATGAAATAACAGCTCTTTTTTCAATTCCTCCACCTAAAACCGGTCTTTCAACACCATTTATAGTTAATTTTTCTGGAAAAGAAAAAATAGTTACATTATCTATATTCATTCCTTTATTCATCGGTATTTTTCTAGTCTCAAGAAAACCTTCAAAATTTGTAGAATTATTTCTCATTAATAAAATCCCCCTTAAATGTAGAAATAAATTATGTGATTATTCAAAAAATGGGCATGTATTTATATCATTATCTCATAAAGAATAAAATAAGTAAATAAATATTATATTATAAAATATTAAAAAATATTACCAAAATGTGGATAAAACTGTTGATAATGTGGAAAACTTAAACCGGTATTTAAAATAAAAAAATAAAGAAGCGATATGCTCCTTTATTTTTTATCAAAATTAACTTTAGAAACTAAATAATTTTGTAATTCAGTATTTCTTTCTTTATCCATTGGAGGAACACCATCAAGTTTATATTTTATACCTAAAACTTCGTACTTATTCACTCCAAGAAGGTGATAAGGTAAAAGATCTATTCTGTCAACATTAGGTATTTCCTCATTTATTATTTTAGCTAATTTATCCATATGTTCTATTGAGTCAGTATACCCAGGAACTACAACATGTCTTATCCAAACTCTACAATCACTATTTTTAAGTGCTTTTATAAATAAGTTAACTCCTTCGGTGTTAGAGCCAGTCAATGTTAAATATCCATCACTATCTTCATGTTTTAAATCAAGCAAAACTAAATCAGTATACTTTAAAATTTCTTCATAATTTCCATTGCCATATCCAGCAGTATCTATTGTTGTATGTATACCCTTAGCTTTACATTTTTTTAGAGCTTCTAGTAAGAATTCAGGTTGAACTAGAGGGTCACCACCAGAAAATGTAATGCCACCACCAGATCTTTGAAAAAATGGCTTAAATCTCTCAACTTTAGCTACTAAATCATCAGCAGTCATTTCTTCGCCACCATTTAAGGTCCATGTGTCTGGATTGTGGCAATAAGCACATCTTAATTTACAACCTTGCATAAATACTACAACTCTTATACCTGGACCATCAACAAGTCCCATACTTTCAATTGAATGAATTTTTCCTTTTACCATAATTATTCTTCTCCTTATAAGGCTTTATTAGTTTTATATGTGTTATTGAGATATATTAAAAAAACTATTAAAATATTGTAGGGATAAAGAGTATCCATTTATACATAAAAATTTTAAAAAATAAAAAGCCATTTTAACTTAAAAGCATCTAAGTTTTTAGCTTCTTTATATAATAACTTTTTTAATATATCAGAGTTGCTTTAAATACAAGCAACTCTGATAATAGTCATAGTAATATTAAATTAGATTGATTTGTGGAATGTTCTGCTTATAACTTCTAATTGTTGAGCTTTAGTTAGTCTATTGAAGTTAACTGCATATCCAGAAACTCTGATTGTTAGAGTTGGATATTTATCTGGATTCTCCATAGCATCTAATAGAGTTTCTCTATTTAATACGTTAACGTTTAGGTGGAACGCACTTTGAGAGAAGTATCCATCCATGATTGATGCTAAGTTGATTTTTCTTTCATCTTCAGTTTTTCCAAGTGCATCTGGAATTATAGAGAATGTGTTAGAAATACCGTCTTGGCAAGCATTTCTATATGGTAATTTAGCAACTGAGTTTAATGATGCTAAAGCACCGTTACAATCTCTTCCATGCATTGGGTTAGCTCCTGGAGCAAATGCTTCACCAGATTTTCTTCCGTCTGGAGTAGCTCCTGTTTTCTTACCATAAACAACGTTAGAAGTTATTGTTAATGCAGATAAAGAATGTTCAGCATCTCTGTAAGTTGGGTGTTTCTTTAACATTTCAGAGAATACATTTAATAATTCTACTGCTAAATCGTCAACTCTATCATCGTCATTTCCGTATTTAGGGAAGTCTCCTTCGATTTCGAAGTCCATAGCTATTCCTTCTTCATTTCTTATAGGTTTAACTTTAGCATATTTTATAGCACTTAATGAGTCAGCAACAACTGATAATCCAGCAACTCCGAATGCCATGAATCTCTTAATATCAGTGTCATGTAATGCCATTTGTCCAGCTTCATAAGCATATTTATCATGCATGAAGTGAATTGTGTTCATTGTGTTTACATATAACTCAGCAATGTATTCTAAAACATTGAAGTAAGCAGCTTTGATTGTTTTGTAATCAAGTACTTCATCAGTTATTTTGTTTAATCCTTCGATTACAACTTTTCCTTTTTTCTCATCAACTCCGCCGTTGATAGTGTATAGTAAAGCTTTAGCTAAGTTTACTCTAGCTCCGAAGAACTGCATTCTCTTACCAATCTCCATAGCAGATACACAGCAAGCTATACCATAGTCATCTCCGTATATTGGTCTCATTATATCATCATTCTCATATTGGATTGCTCCAGTTTGAATTGACATTTTAGCACAGTACTCTTTGAAGTTCTTAGGTAATTTTTCAGACCATAAAACTGTCATATTTGGTTCTGGTGCTGGATCTAAGTTAGTTAATGTGTGTAAGTATCTGAAAGAGTTTTTAGTTACTAATGGCTGACCATTTACAGATACTCCAGCGATAGACTCAGTTATCCAGTTAGGATCTCCAGCAAATAATTCATTATATTCAGGAGTTCTTAAGTGTCTAGCAAGTCTTAATTTGATTATGAATTGATCAATTATTTCTTGAGCTTCAGCTTCAGTTATAACTCCTGCTTCTAAATCTCTTTCCATGTATATATCAAGGAATGTGCTTGTTCTGCCTAAAGACATTGCAGCACCATTATTCTCTTTTATAGCAGCTAAATATCCAAAGTATACAGCTTGAACTGCTTCTTTAGCATTTGAAGATGGCTTAGATATATCTACTCCATAAGATGAAGCCATAGCTTTTATTTCACTAAGAGCTCTTATTTGCTCATTAACTTCTTCTCTTTTTCTTAGTAATTCTTCTAAAGCAGGTCCTACTAAAGCATTTAAGTCAGCTTTCTTTTGCTCTATTAAGAAATCTATTCCATAAAGAGCAATTCTTCTGTAGTCACCTATAATTCTTCCTCTACCATAAGCATCTGGAAGACCAGTTAATAAACCAACACTTCTAGCAGCTCTTGTTTCTTTACTATAAGCATCAAAAACACCTTGGTTGTGAGTTTTTCTATATTTATTGAAGTATTTTGTAATATCTTCATTTAATTTGTATCCATATGCTTCTAGTGATTGCTCAACCATTCTGAATCCTCCGAATGGGTTAACAATTCTCTTAAGTGGAGCATCTGTTTGTAATCCAACGATTACTTCATTATCTTTGTCGATATATCCTGGTGCAAAATTGTTAATTCCAGAAACTTCATTAACCTCTACATCAATTATACCTTTTTTTATTTCTTCTATTATTAGAGCATGAGCTTTTTCCCAAACTTTTTCAGTCTTTGGAGTCATTCCAACTAAGAAAGACTCGTCTCCCTCATATAATGAATAGTTTTTTTGAATGAAATCTCTAACGTTAATTTCTTCTTTCCAAAGCTCACCTTTGAAATTTTCCCATTGTTTAAACATTTACTATTCCTCCTTAATATATTACAAGTGATTACGGTTTAAATCATCACATTTTAAAGAAATAAAATATAATGATAATAACTTTTTTTGTTGTAATTTATATTTAAGTTTTGCTTCTGTTACAATTGTATTACTAATACAGAAATAAATCAATATGTTTTCAAATTGTCAGAAAAAATAATTTCAAATAACAATTATTATTCAATGCAAAAACAATGTAAAACTTTAGGAAAATAGGGAAAAATGGAGTAAAGGTAATATCAAAATTTATTAAATTAAATCATAAATAAGGAAAAAATGTTTTTAAATGTAAAAGAATAGCTTGATAAATGAACAGATTGTTAAAAAAAACGCAATAAAAAAATATAACAGTTTGAAAAAAACTAATACAGTTAATATAACAGGTAAAAGCTATTTTAAATAATAAGTTTCAACCTAGAATTAAGTATTACCTTGAAATCTAATGATAAATTTTAAAATAGTATAATATTTAAAGAATAATTTTATTGATTTCAAAAGAGATAACAGTTAAAAAAATAAGTAAAATTTAACACAATATAAGTAATTTGGTAATAAGTTTATATATGTTAATATTATTTTAAATTTATCTATTATGGGTAAAATAGTGTAGAGATAAAATTTTAGACATAAATATACTAATTATATTAAAATAAGGTATAATAAGAAAAGAAAAGTTTAAAACTTAAATATAAGCATTGATTAAATGAGTGAATAATATGAATATTTAAATAAATTTTAAATATTTCTTAGGAGGTATTAAAATTGGGTAGAAGAAAGCCAAGTATGTTTAGTAAAAATTATGAAAAGCAAATGAAAAAAATGAAAAGAAGAAAATACATAATTTTAATATTAGCTTGTGCTTTTTTAGTTGGTGCAATAATTTTTTTAAGCACACCTATAAAAGATAAAGTTGCTAATATAGTAAAATCCAATATTAATGTATCTAAAGATGAAAATAAAGACGAAAATAAAGACGATGTGGTTAAAGAAAATGATGATTCTAATAAAAATGTAAGCAAAGAGGATAGTCCACAGAATGAAAAAGAATTGATAAAAGATGTATTAATAGAAGGAAAAAAATTAAAATTAAACTTAGATAGTAAAAAAGAAAAAATTATTTCTTTTGAAGGTATTGAAAGTTTAAAAGGGGATGTAAGTCCTAATGGAAAAAATATAGTTATTTTGAATAAAGATAGTCAAAATATGTATTTAGTTGATTGGAATGGAAACATTAAAGATGTAACCCAAAAGGAATATATTTCTGATGAAAATATATCTTTTTCAAAAGATAAAGTTATATCAGAAAATCAAGATTATATTTGGGCTGATAATCCAAAGTTTATAAATAATAATTTAATAGCATATACAAGTTATCTACCTTGGGTAATTTCAGAAAAAAATCAATATATATGGACTTTAGATATCAATTCTCTTAATAGAAATCCACATTATGAAATTTATGGAAAAAATATAAAGATGGGTAATATACAAGAAAAAGGGTTGGTTATAAACATAGATGATAAAGTTTTATTTATAGATTCACAAGGTAATATAATTTATTAATAGGAAAAATTGTAAATAATCTTGTAATTAGATATAAAAATATTGTATAATTTGAAAAAGCTTGATAAATTTCAAATTATAAACTATGATTGAAAAATAAATAGAAAATCTATTAAACAATATAATATTAGTTTGTTATAATTAGAACAAGTTAATAATTAATCTACCTAATTTGAATAATATGTGTTATAATTTATTAGGTTAATATTCATTTATATATAGTAGGAGGAAAAAGAAAAATGAACGTTAAAGTGGAAAATTTACCAAAAAGCGTTGTAAAACTAACAGTAACAGTAGAAGCAGAAAAATTTAATAGCGCTGTAAAAAAAGCATTTGCAAAAAACTCTAAGAAGTTTAATATACCAGGATTTAGAAGAGGTAAAGCACCTTATGCAATAGTAAAAAAATATTATGGAGAGTCAGTTTTATTTGAGGATGCATTAGATATAGTTTATAGAGAAACATATCCAGTAGCATTAAGTGAAAATAAAATAAATCCAGTAGATTACCCACAAATAGAAATAGAGCAAATTGGAGAAGGAAAAGATTTAATATACATAGCTAATGTACCAGTTGCTCCAGAAGTAAAACTTGGAGAATATAAAGGATTAGAAGTTAAGAAAAACGAATATAAAACAACAGATGAAGATGTTGAAAATAAAATAAAAGAAATGCAACAAAAAAATGCTAGAGTAGAAGTTAAAGAAAAAGCTATTGAAAAAGAAGATATAGCTGTTATAGACTTTAAAGGATTTGTAGAAGAAGTTCCATTTGAAGGTGGAGAAGGAAAAGATTATGAATTAGAAATTGGTTCAGGTACATTTATAGACAACTTTGAAGATCAGATAGTTGGATTAAAAGCTGGAGACAATAAAGAAGTTCATGTAACATTCCCAAAGGAATATGGAATAGAAGAATTAAATGGGAAAGAAGCAAAATTTGAAGTTGCAGTTAAAGCTGTAAAAACAAAAGAGTTACCAGCAATAGATGATGAATTTGCAAAAGAGGTTTCAGAATTTGAGACTTTAGAAGAGTTAAGAAATGATATAAAATCTAACTTGGATAAATCAAATGAATTAAGAACTGAAAGAGAATATGAAGAGGCTGTTATATCTGCAGTTGTTGAAAATGCAACAATAGATATCCCAGAATCAATGGTAAATAGAGAAATAAGCGGAATGCTAAAAGATTTAGAAACAAGATTACAATACCAAGGATTAACTCTTGAAAAATACTTCCAATTCACTAACACAAATGAAGAAGAGTTCAGAAATCAAATGAACGAAGTAGCTACAAATAAAGTTAAAACTGAAATGGTAATAGATAAAATTGCTGAAGTTGAAGAAGTTAAAGCTACAGAAGAAGAATTAAAAACTAGAGCAGAAGAAATAGCTAAAATGTACTATGGTGCAGAAGATGCTGAAAAAACAGCTGAAATGTTAATGGAAAGCCAAAAGGTATACCTAGAAGTTCAAGTTCTTGCTGAAAAAGTAAGAAAAATGTTAGTTGAAACTAGCAAAGCTACTAATTAATAGAATAACAAATTTTGTTAAAATATGATTAATTGCCAGATTTTTTTCTGGCAATTAATTTTAATAATATATAAATTATAGTTTAAACATTAAATTTATGGACAGAATTAGTTAGTGTAGTATTTGTATTATAAATATAGTACAAAAAGGAGGAAGTTGTATGAGTTTAGTACCAATGGTAGTAGAGCAAACTAATAAGGGTGAAAGATCTTATGATATTTATTCTAGACTTTTAAAAGAAAGAATAATATTTTTAGGAGAAGAGGTAAACTCTGCTACTGCAAGTTTAGTAGTTGCTCAATTATTATTTTTAGAATCAGAAGATCCAGATAAAGATATTTATCTTTATATAAATAGTCCTGGAGGATCAATAACAGATGGAATGGCTATGTATGACACTATGAACTATATAAAACCAGATGTTGTTACAATTTGTACAGGATTAGCTGCATCGATGGGAGCATTTTTATTATCATCTGGAGCTAAAGGAAAAAGATTTGCTCTTCCAAATAGTGAAATAATGATACATCAACCATTAGGTGGATTTAAAGGGCAGGCTACAGATATAGATATACATGCAAAACGTATAATAAGAATAAAAGAAACATTAAATGAGATATTAAGTAAAAATACTGGTAAGTCCCTTGAAGTAATTAAAAAAGATGTTGAAAGAGATTACTTTATGAGTGCAGAAGAAGCAAAAGAATATGGATTAATTGATGAGGTAATAATTAAAAAGAAATAGCATTTTAGAGAGGTGTAGACATGCCAAGAAATGATGAAAAGAAAAAATTTAAATGTTCTTTTTGTGGAAAAAGTGAAGAACAGGTAAAAAGACTTATAGCTGGACCAGGGGTTTATATATGTGATGAATGTATAGAATTATGCTCAGAAATCATAGTAGATGAAAGAGAAGACAGTGTTCAAATGGACATGGAAACTCTTCCGAAGCCAGCAGAAATAAAAAAATATTTAGATCAATATGTTGTTGGACAGGATGAAGCTAAAAAATCTTTATCAGTTGCTGTCTATAATCACTATAAAAGAATAAGTTCTAATGTTAGTGAGGGGGATGTTGAACTTCAAAAAAGTAATATTTTATTATTAGGACCAACAGGTTCAGGTAAGACATTACTTGCACAAACTTTAGCTAAAATGTTAAATGTACCTTTTGCTATAGCAGATGCTACTACATTGACAGAAGCTGGATATGTAGGTGAAGATGTTGAAAATATCTTACTTAAATTAATTCAAAATTCTGATTATGATGTAGAAAAGGCAGAAAAGGGTATAATATATATTGATGAAATAGACAAAATAGCAAGAAAATCTGAAAATCCATCTATAACTAGAGATGTATCAGGTGAAGGTGTACAGCAAGCATTATTAAAAATTCTAGAAGGAACAGTAGCATCTGTACCACCTCAAGGCGGAAGAAAACATCCACATCAAGAGTTTATACAAATTAATACTTCAAACATTTTATTTATATGTGGTGGAGCATTTGATGGCTTAGATAAAATAATATCTAGAAGAACTCAAAAATCATCAATGGGATTTGGTGCAGATGTTCAAACTAAAGAAGTTAAAGATATAGGAGCATTATTAAAAGAAATAATGCCAGGAGATTTGTTAAGATTTGGTTTAATACCAGAGTTTGTTGGAAGATTACCTATAATAGTAACTTTACAAGCTTTAGATGAGAGCGCGTTGGTTAGCATATTAAGTGAACCTAAAAATGCGCTTGTCAAACAATATAAAAAGCTATTTGAAATGGATGATGTATTATTAGATTTTGATGAAGAAGCATTAAAACAGATAGCTAATGAAGCAATTAAAAGAAAAACTGGAGCAAGAGGTCTTAGGGCTATAATAGAAGAAACTATGAAGGATATCATGTTTGAAATTCCTTCAAGAGAAGAAATTGAAAAAGTTATAATAACTAAAGATACTATAAAGACTAAAGAGCCTGACGTTGTTATAGCTGAAAGTGGTAAAAGAGAACCTTTAAAAATTGAACCAAAAGGTAAATCTAAAAGAGGTTTAGAACCAGCATAATATTAGAAAATAATAGTAAATATTTTTAATATATATAAAGGCACTATATGTTTTATAGTGTCTTTATTTTTTTGTATAATTGTTTTAATTTCATATTAAAATGTATATTTTATCCTTATGATAGCTAAGAATTTTATTTGATGAATAAGAATATTAAAGGAAAATATGAAAATAATAGTAGTATAAAAGGGAATGTGTGTACTTTTATACTACTATAAAAAAACTAAGATTCCCTAAATAAAAATTTATGGAGGATAATGTACATGATTATGGAAAATTCAACGATTTTTATTATTTTAACGGTTCATTCTATAATTATTTTTTCATTAATAATTTATATGTTTTCAAGTAAGAGCGGCATAAAAAATTCTTCATCAAATGTTAATGGCAAAAAAGAAGAGGCTCAAAAATTGGAAGAAATGAAAAGTATATCATTAACTATGCCTCTTTCAGAAAAAAGCAGGCCAACAGATTTTAATGAAATAATAGGGCAACAAAAGGGTATAAGAGCTTTAAAAGCGGCTATATGTGGACCTAATCCACAACATGTTATAATTTATGGACCACCAGGTATTGGTAAAACAGCAGCGGCAAGATTAGTTTTAGAAGAAGCTAAAAAAATAGAAAATTCACCTTTTGGTGGTTATTCTAAATTTGTAGAAATAGATGCAACCACAATAAGATTTGATGAAAGAGGAATTGCTGATCCACTTATAGGATCTGTTCATGACCCTATATATCAAGGTGCCGGACCTTTAGGGGCAGCTGGGGTACCGCAGCCTAAAATGGGAGCTGTATCTAAAGCTCATGGTGGAATTTTATTTATAGATGAGATTGGCGAATTGCATCCAATTGAAATGAATAAATTATTAAAAGTTTTAGAAGATAGAAAAGTATTTTTAGATAGTGCTTATTATAATTCAGAAGATAATAACATGCCACAATATATAAAGGATATATTTGATAATGGGTTTCCAGCAGATTTTAGACTTATAGGTGCTACAACAAGAAATCCAGAAGAAATACCTCCAGCTATAAGATCAAGATGTGTAGAAATATTTTTTAGAGCTCTTACACCAGAAGAAATAGAAGTTATCGCAAACAATGCTATGAAAAAACTAGAATTAAGTTTAGAAGAAGATGCAGCAAAGTTGGTAGGATTATATTCTTCAAATGGAAGAGATGCAGTTAATTTAATTCAATTGGCATCAGGAATAGCTATAAATGAAAATAGAAGTTATGTAAGTGTTGAAGATGTTGAATGGGTTATTGAAAATGGTCATTATAGTAAGAGACCTATAAAAAAAGTAAAAACTGTACCTATGATAGGAAATGTAAATGGTTTAGCTGTATATGGAGCTAATATAGGAGCATTAATGGAAATAGAGGCAACAGCAATGAAAGTTAAGTCTCGTATGGGAAAGATTAAAATAACAGGAATAGTTGAGGAGGAGGAAATTAAAGATAATAACAAGAAAATAAAGAGAAAGAGTACAGTAGCTTCTTCACTAGAAAATGTAATTACTGTTATTGAAAAAACTTTTTCGCTGAATGTAAATGAATATGATATACATGTAAATTTCCCAGGGGGAACTCCAGTAGATGGTCCATCAGCAGGGGTAAGTATAGCTACTGCTATATATAGTGCTATAACTGGAAATAAAGTAAATAATAAAGTTGCTATGACTGGTGAAATATCTATTTATGGTCTTGTGATGCCCGTAGGAGGAGTAAGTTCTAAAATTCAAGCGGCTATAAAAGCTGGAGCTACAAAGATAATTATTCCTAAAGAAAATTGGCAAGAAAGTTTTAGTCAGATTAAAGGTGTTGATATTATACCAGTAAGTCATATAAAAGAAGTAATAAGAATTTCAATAGTAAACCAAGATTATGAAACAGTAGATATGAATGTTCAAGGTGACTTAGATATATTAACTGCCAAATCTATATAGTTAATAAAATATAAGGTATATTCAATTAAGTAACAGTTCTCTTACATATTTAATTGAAAGCATATATATTTAAAGAATATACAATTGGTGTTACTTATCAATTGAAAAAAATCTTAATTATGGTTATAATATATTAGTCTATTTATATACTTTTTTAAATGATAAGCGATGAAATAACATTAATTTATAGAAATGAGGGGAGAAAATGGAGAATAATATAATAAAACTTCCTTTAATACCTTTAAGAGGATTAAGTATTTTCCCATATAATGTATTAAATTTTGATGTGGGAAGAGAAAAATCTATAGTTGCCCTTGAGACTGCTATGACTAAAGATCAAAAAATTTTTTTAGTTTCACAAAAAGATGCTAAAGTTGAAGATGTAGAAAAAGATGATATACAACAAATAGGAACTATATGTACAGTGAAACAATTAGTCAGATTACCTGAAAATTACATAAGAGTGTTAGTTGAAGGTGAATGCAGGGGGAAATTAATAGATTATATAAAAGATGAAAGCAGTATTTTAGGTGAAATAGAAATTATAGAAGATAAAATACCTAGAGAAGATATGGTAGAGTGTCAAGCTTATGTCGCATCTATACTAGAAAGTTTTCAGGATTATTTAGAAGTTACTAATCAGTCCATGGATATAATGATAGATTTAGATGATGAGGAAGATCTAGGAAGAATATGTGATACTATAGCATCCTATATGCTATTAAAACAAAGTAAAAAACAAGAATTACTAAGTGCAATTAATATTAAAGAACGTTTAGAAAAGTTGTTAACAATTATAAAAGGTGAGTTAGAAATTGTAGCACTAGAAAAGAAAATAGGCACAAAAGTGAAAAGTAAAATTGGAAAAGTACAAAAGGAATATTATCTTAGAGAACAAATAAAAACAATTCAAGAAGAATTGGGAGAAGATGATGAAGAGTTAAAAGAACTTAGAGAGTATGAATCTAAGATGGTAAAAGCTAAGCTTCCTAAAGAAGCAAGAGAAAAAGCATTATATGAGATTAAAAGATTAAAAAGCAGTGGAGCATCTTCTCAAGAAGGTCTTAACACAAAAACTTACTTAGATGTGCTGTTAGGTCTACCTTGGGGAACAATAACAAAAGATAATTTAGACATAAAAAACGCTAGAAAAGTATTAGATGAAAAACATTATGGTATGGAAGATGTTAAGGAAAGAATAATAGAATATTTAGCAGTAAGAAAAGTTAGCAGAGGATTAAAAGCCCCAATACTATGCTTAGTTGGACCACCTGGAGTTGGAAAGACTTCCATAGCTGAATCTGTTTCAGAAGCCTTACAACGTAAATTTGTAAGAATGAGCTTAGGTGGAGTAAGAGACGAAGCGGAAATAAGAGGTCATAGAAAAACTTATGTAGGAGCTATTCCAGGTAGAATTATAAATGGTATGAAAAAAGCAGGATCTAAAAATCCAGTATTTCTTTTAGATGAGATAGATAAAACAGGAATGGATCATAAGGGAAATATAGAAGATTCACTATTAGAAGTTTTAGATCCAGAACAAAACAATAGTTTTAGGGATCATTATTTAGAATTAGATTTTGACTTATCAAAAGTATTATTTATAACAACTGCCAATTCACTTGATACTATATCTAGACCACTTTTAGATAGAATGGAGATTATAGAAGTAAGTGGATATACTTTAGAGGAAAAGTTTAATATAGCTAAAAGGCATATAGTTCCTAAATTATTAAAAGAACATAATGTTAAAGAAAGTCAAATTAAGATACATGATTCTGCAATAAAAAAAGTTGTAGAAAATTATACTAGAGAATCAGGAGTTAGAAGTTTACAAAGAAAATTAGCTACAATGATAAGAAAAGCTATAACTGAACTTGTAGAAAAGGATAAAGAAAAAATAGCAATTACATCTAATCATGTAACTAAATATTTAGGTGTAGAAATATTTAGCTATGATGATATGCAACAAGATGACAAAATAGGGGTAGTTACTGGTTTAGCTTGGACAGCGTATGGTGGAGATACTCTTCCTATAGAAGTAATGGTTATGGATGGAAATGGAAAACTTGAACTTACTGGTAAGTTAGGTGATGTGATGAAAGAATCTGCAAAAGCTGCATATAGTTATGTAAGATCTAATGCAAACAGATTTAGTATAAAAAATGAGTTTTATAAGAACAAAGATATTCATATACATGTACCAGAAGGGGCAGTACCTAAAGATGGTCCATCAGCAGGGATAACAATGACTACAGCTATGGTATCAGCGTTAAGTAATTCAAAAGTAAAACATAATGTTGCAATGACTGGCGAAGTAACTTTAACTGGAAAAGTGTTGCCTATTGGAGGACTAAAAGAAAAAAGTCTAGCTGCATATAGGATGGGTATAGATACTATAATAATGCCAAAAGACAATAAAAAAGATATAGATAAACTGCCTAAGAGCGTTAAAAATAAGATAAAATTTATACCAGTAGAAAATGTAAATGAAGTACTAAAGAATGCTTTAGTTATTGGAGAGATGAATAATGGAAATTAAACAATCAGAATTTGTTATATCAGCAGTGAAACCACAACAATATCCTACTGATAATAGAATAGAATTTGCTTTTGTGGGACGTTCAAATGTTGGAAAATCATCACTTATAAATACTTTAACAAATAGAAAAAAATTAGTTAAGGTAAGTGGTACGCCAGGAAAAACTAGATTAATAAACTTTTTCTTAATAAATAATGAATTTTATTTTGTAGATTTGCCAGGCTATGGATATGCAAAAGTATCTAAAAAGGAAAAGGATAGCTGGGGAAAAATGATGGAGAAATATTTAATAGATCGACCACAGCTAAAAAAAATAGTGCTTTTAGTTGATTCTAGACATAAGCCTACTAATGATGATGTTATTATGTATAATTGGGTAAAACATTATGGGTACAAGGTCATAATTGTAGCCACTAAAAGGGATAAATTAACCAATAATGAGGCAGCCAAAAGTAAAAAACTTATAAGAGAAACTTTAAAAATGGATAAAGAAGAATCAATAGTTTTCTTTTCATCATTAAAAAAAGAGGGTAAAGAAAATTTATTAGAAGAATTAAGTAAAAATATAGAATGGGAATAGTTAATAAGTATTTATGATTATATAAAATTAAATATTTATTAACAACTTAGAAATTTTAATAAATGTAAAAAACACATACTTTATATAAAATGTACCCTTTGTAAAGGACATCTTTAAAAAAGCCTATGCAACGTTGAGAAGATGATTTCTGTATTGAACAGGAGTCATCTTTTTTAAATTCCATTGATATCTATAATTGTTGTAATAAATCATATACTGATTAATTTCTTTCTTTAATTCTTCTAAAGTTTCACAAGATTTTATGTATGCTTCGTCTTTTAAATGACCAAAGAATGATTCTTGAGGTGCATTATCCCAACAATTACCGCGCCTAGACATTGATTGTCCTAGTTTGCATTTCTTAACTAATTTTTGAAAAATTGGACTAGTATAATGAACACCTTGATCTGAGTGGATAAATGCATCTTTAGTTAATTCCACAGTTCTATTTTTTTTCAACTTATGTATAGTATTAAGTGCTATATCTAATTTTAAGCTTTCAGACAAATTGTATGCTAATATTTCATTTGTAGAAGCATCTTTAATTGTTGATAAATACGCCTTCTTACTTTTACCATAAAACAAATAAGTTATATCAGTTAATAAAACTTTGCCTGGTATAT
This sequence comes from Clostridium sp. ATCC 25772, assembly GCF_001573875.1. Classification (NCBI taxonomy): domain Bacteria; kingdom Bacillati; phylum Bacillota; class Clostridia; order Eubacteriales; family Clostridiaceae; genus Clostridium; species Clostridium sp. ATCC 25772. The sequence goes on along the minus strand of NZ_LFRG01000019.1, from coordinate 15,303 downwards.
TCTGCTTAAAGTTTCTCTCTAAAATATTAGGCAAAACCTTATGCTCTTGCGTTGCCTTCATCATTTTTCTATATGGGTTAGCCTTTCTAATTGGGCAAATAATATTGTATTTTTTCATTATTCTTCTAATACGTTTTAGATTGTATACGATACCAAACTGACCTGCTAATGTCATTTTTATTTGCCTAGCTCCTTTTTTACGGCCCTTAAAATTATAAGCCTTTAAAATGTTATCGCGGATTAATTCATCTTTTTTATCACGTACAGACCTATAATCCTGTGATTTGCACGAAAAATAATTGTAATATCCTGATCTAGATACTTCAGATATTTCACATAGATGACTAATCATATTTTTAAGTTTATATTTTTCAAGCACTGATTTTATAATAATAAATTTTTGCTCAGATACTAGTGCTATTTCTTTTTGCTCAGCCCCCTTTCTAAATACTGGATTTTTTTTAATAGTTCATTCTCAGCTTTCAATAAGTTATTTTCAGCCTCAAGACGTTTATATCTTTCTTCTATAGATAGTTCTTTATCACTTGTTCTTCCAGAATTTGATTTTCTTGTATCGGTTAATCCACACACACCATTTGTCTTATAAGCACTTCTCCACCTATTTCCACAAGATTTAATTCTCTCAATTCCAAGTATATCTATATCAAATCCACATTCTTCGAATATTTGTCTAGGAAATTTTCCTTTTTCATTTTCAGAGATAAATATACTTTTAAATTCATCAGTATATGTAATTCCTTTTATGCTTACCTTTTTAACATATTTATTTTTAGATAATATTTTCAATTCTTTCTTTGTAAATAATTTATTGCTCATATTATATTCTCCTAATCATATTTATTATAATTATACACAAAAATACCCTACAGATAGACTTTTTTTACATTGTCTACTCTATAGGGTACATTTTAATAAAAGTATGTGTTTTTTTTGAGTTTAAGAGAGTTTACTAATAAAAATCGACACGGTAGTAATTAAGTTCATCATCATATGAATAGATACCGAATACCAAAATCCTTTATTATGCATGAAATAACAGGTTAACAAACTAAGAGTAAATAACGTTAAAAATGCACTTAGGCTAAAATGCATTAATGCAAAAATTAAACTTGTTATTATAGCAGAAATTATTGGATGAATAAACTTATTTAAGAATTTCTCAAAGAAAAGGTATCTAAAAACAAATTCTTCTAAAATAGGAGCAAAAATAACTGTAGATGGAACTGAAATCAAAAATTTAAGGAGTGTATAATCTGATAATATTTGTACTACGTCTTGTTGTTTAGCAGTTACTCCAATCAATTTTAAAATTATATCCCAAATTAAAGCAGCTATAATTGAAATAGCAAAACTGAAAAGTGCATATTTAAAAGCTAAGATGAAATTAGTATTTCCAATACTAAAATTATACTTAAAATAATCTTTATCACGTTCATTTTTCATATACATAATAACTAATACAACTGCAAAAAAAGGCAATGTATTAGCATGCATTGGAGGAATTAATAGTACTACTAATGTATAGATGATAATCATAACAATGGACTTAAAAGAAAAAATAGAGAACTTTTTATAATCAACTCCTAACTTATAAATGAAAAAAATAAATGGAAGAAAATACACTAATAGTATTATAAAAATATCAATAATTAATGGTAATAACAATAAAAACACCCCTTATGTAAATATTAATTGTGCTAAACTTTATGGACTAATATAAAATATTGATTTGTTTTTAATTCTAGGATTCCAAGTTGACTTTTAAAATTATTTATTCCAAAACTTGGATACCTAAAATAGTGAGACATGCTCCGAATTACTTAAAATTCAACACTACATTTTGCATAAGAATATTTTAAAGTTATTGAATAAATTCAAATGCGAGCTTGTTTCCCTATCAATATAATAAAATTAAATTAAAAATAAATCTATAATATATTGTAGCATTAATATATTAACCTTAGAACAGATTTTATGATTCAATTTTTTCTAATTAAAATATTTATTATAAAAAATAGTAATATTATGTAACAAAATATGGCCTATGTAAATAGTATATTATTAGAAAACAGAAGAATTAATTGAGAAACAAAAGAATGTAAAATTAACGAAATAAATATAAATTAGTGTCAAAAAAGGAAAAAAATCATAAGATGTAGTGTACAAAAGAAATAAAAAATATATCTAAAATAAAAGGAGGACAATATTTTATGGATATGAATGCTTTATTAAACTTAATTTCCAGTTTAAACAATGGAGAAAACACAGAAAATAATGCAGAAGGATATAGCTCAAATTGTGAATGTGATAAAGGTGGATCTAATCACAACCATAACTGTGGTGGAAATAATAACGACGGATGTGGATGTGGAAACAGAAGAGGAAATAGTATTTGGATATGGGTATTCTTATTAATAATATTCTGGTGCTTCTGTGGATGTGGCGGAAATGGATTCGGATGTGGTGGAGCTCAACCAATGCCTCAACCAATGCCTCAACCAATGCCAAATCCATGCTGTAACCCATGTTGCGATCCATGTGCATGTTGTGAACCATGCTGTGACCCATGTTGCTGCTGCAATAATAAAAAATCTAAAAAATCTAAAAAAGAATATGTTTGTTGCTATATTCCACAACAAATACTTCCACAACAACAAGTTTCTAATTGTGGATACGGATTTGGTGGCGGAAATGGATGCTTCGGCGGTATGTGGTTCTGGTGGATAATAATAATATTCTTCCTATTTTGTGGATGTGGATTTGGTGGAAGAAGATTCTGCTAAAATATAAAAATAATTTAAAGTGATTATGTAAAATTTAACAAGGAGGGATAAATATGTTTGGATGTGGAAATAATTTTGGAAATTCTAATAGCTGTTGCAATCCATGCATTATATTATTGATAATAGCCATATTTAATTATCAGGGATTGTTAAATACTAGAAACTGTAAAGACAACTCATCAAGAAATGCATTAGTATTATTATTCTTGTTCTGGTTGTGTTCAGGTTGTTGTGGCAATAACTATAATAACACTATGAATAATAATGTTAGACCATATATGCCATATATGCCATACAGACCAGCTACACAAACTATGTCATGTATTCCAGTTTGTTGTGTAGAAAGACAAAAACCTAAATGCAAACCTTGTTGTTGTTGCTGTAGATAATTTAGCATCTGTAAATTCAGAGTAAAAGGGGTAGATACTATGAGATGCAATAATGGCATGGGATTATTTTTACTATTATTAGTAATAGTAATATTAAACCAAGGAAATCTATTAAATACCAATTGTAGAGATGGAAGGTCAACAATGACCATAATTTTATTAGTGTGGCTATGGATGTGCTTTTGCAGACGTTCAAGTAATAATGTAGCATATAGCCCATACAGAACAATTTGCTGTTGTTAATATTTTACAACTAAAGATAAAATATAAATTGCGTTAAAGCCATGGCCCAAGGTGGGGGGTTTTGCAGAAAGATAAGATTTTTAGCAGTCCATGTGAATACATGGATTGCTTTTTAAAGTAATAACACAATTACAAATTATTACAAAAAAATACATAAAACTTAGCCTAATATTAAATTTTAAATAGATAGTGTAGAATTTCATTATAAATTTGATTTGAAGTGTTTGAGAAGTAAAGAGGTGATTGTATGGGTAAACATAAAAAAAGAAGAGGAGAAGAAAAATATTCAACAAATTATAATAGTTATGAAGGTCCTATAAATCAACAGATGCACATGGGAATGAATCCTAACATGGGAATGAACCCAAATATGGGAATGAACTCGAATATGGGAATGAACCCAAATATGGGAATGAACCCAAATATGGGAATGAACCCAAATATGGGTATGGATCCAAATATGGGTATGGATCCCAATATAGCACAGGCAAATAATGAACAGATAAGCGGTTCAAATCCTCAGATGAATCAATGGAATAATGTAAATAGTCAAGGGTATAATATGAATTCTCAAGGAAATTCCCAACAATTTATGCCACCTAATCCATTTTCAAATTTCTTTGGAGGTGGACTAAATCAAGGAATGATGTCCATTTTGTCTGCTTTAACGGGAATGGGAGGTGGAGGATCACAACCACAAGGAGACTTTTTATCTAATTTAATATCTACATTTATTGGTGGAGGAGGAAATCAAGGAGGATCAAACTTTAATAATAATGATAATTCCAATCAGCCTAATATTCAAAATATGATGCCACCAGGATTTAATTTCAATGAGATTGTTAAAATGGTTAATAGTTTTATGAATCAAAATGAACCACAGAACAATCAAAACAAACAAAAAAGCTCAAATAACTCAAATAATCAAAGCAATAACAGTTCTATGAGAAAAGAACAAAATAATATGCAATCAGAATTTGAAAGTATGTTTAATAATATATCAGAAAATGATGTAGCAGCATTTCAAGGAATAATATCAAACTTTTTTGGCATGGCTAGAGATACTATAAATGAAAATATGCCAAATATAGAAGAGTTTTTTCAAGATGCCGATATAAGTGAAGTATTAAATACTTTGAATAATAATGATATGCAAGATGTTGATTTGGATGGATTAGATTTAGAGTTGAATAATTTAAGTTTAAACTCTCTCAATGAAAATTTAAATAGCAATGGTGAAATTATAGATGTAGAAGATGTAGTAGAAGTAGATGAAAAAGAGAAAAATTCAAAAATTAAATCACATATATCAAGAAAATTTAGTGAAGATGAACTTTATGATATAATAAAAATACTTATTCAGTTAATAGAACCATATAAGTTAGAATTATTACAAAAATTTTTAAAAGAAAATAAAAAATAAAAGTGAATAAAAATTATGAGGATGGGTAACATATATAATGTAATAGGAGTTAAAATCTCCATTAACTAAAGATATTTATCTTTAGTTACCCCCCATCCCCCTTGGGACCTTGAATGGTCCCAATTTTTTTTTGAAAATTAGCAACTTAAATCTAAAGAAGTAATTTTATAATCAAAAGAATCATCCAATCTTGTTAATATGATATCAAAAGTGAAATTTCTAATTTTGCTAGGGTCATTTGGATTTATTCCCTTGAAATTTAAAGTCCAACTAACATCTTTAGGAAGTCCTTTTTCATCATAAGTTATATCTTTAAAAAAGCAATCTTGAAAGATATAATTTAAATTGTTATTGGCAACTGTATAAATATAAGTTATAGAATTATCGTTTAATGTAGGACTAAAGTAGTTAGGGATTTCTAGAGAATCATAAGGAAAGCTTTGAATCAAGTTTATAAAATCACATATAATACTGTCTCCTATATAATTTTTTTTATATACATAGGGAAATTCTTTTAAAGAATTGTTTGATACAATATAACTATGCAAATCCATATATCCGCTACTAAATTTACCACTTATAATTTTAGGAGTTTTGTTGTTTGAATTATCTATAAGACCCAAAATATTATTTTCCTTTGAAAAAACATTTTCGTAAGAACCATTTTTAAATATGAAAATGGTTTGAAGTGGATTTTCTCCAATTGAAGATTGAGTAAATAGTTCTTTAGTATTGTTTCTAGAAATATCTGCTATAGTAATTCTCATAGGCCAATAACTTTTATGCTCACCTAAAGTAGAAAAGTCTTTTGAAGGGTTTAAGCTTAAACTATTTTCTCCATTTAAATTAATTTGAATCAGATAATTTTTATCATTAGTCTTGATGTATAATGCATCTTTACTACCATTGCCATCTAAGTCCTCATTAATAACTGAGTTGTTTACAGTAGGAGAAAATGTAGGCAACGTAGTGTCATTATTATTTGAAGTTAGTAAGTATATAGAAAACAAGATTGTACATATAATACATAAGTATAGTAGCTTATTTTTAAAAAGTCTTTTAAACCTCATAAAATGTCCTCCTAAATAAAAATAGATTTTACATTCCTATTTATGAATTATATGAGTTTGAAAAAAATATATGCAAAAAAACTGATAGCTTTAAGCTATCAGTTTATTTTGTTTCGTTTTTTTCCTCTAACTGTGCTGAATTTTTACATTCACTACATAAGCCATAAAAGTAAACTTGGTTTAAAAGAACTTCATAATCTGTATAATCCTTTATATCATCATTTAAGTGTACAAAAGATATTCCATTGACATCATCAACTCTAGAGCATTTAATGCACTGTATATGAGGATGTGGACAAACGGATGCATCATATCTGAAATTTCCTTCTCCTACATTTAACTCTTGAACAAGATTTACAGACACTAAAACTTTTAATGCCTTATAAACAGTTGCAAGACTCATAGTAGGATAGTCTTCTTGCAGAGCTTTATAAATAGTTTCTGCAGAAGGATGCTCTGTAGTAGAACATAAATATTTATAAACAGCTATACGTTGAGGTGTAAGTTTTAATTTTTTTTCTTTGAAGATTTGTGTAAAATTTAGCATAACTATCAACCTCGTTTTATGATTAATACTATTATATAATAAAAATTATTAATTATCAATAAATATTGAATAAAAATACTTCAAAATTAAAAGAAAATAATGTAAATTCATTATTTATAAATCTTTTTTTGAGAAATACAATAATAGAAATAAAAAATTGATATTAAATTATATGGGATTCAAAATCATATTTTAATCTATAAATTGTAAACTTTGTATAACTCTAAAATTTAGTACATACTTGTAGGTAAGTTAATTAATAGTATATTTAAAATTAATTTTTAAAATCATTTATTTCAAAACTTGGATACCCCAAATAGTGAGACATGCTCTGAATCGCTTAGAATTCAACACTACATTTTGTATGAAAATATTTTAAAGTTATTGAATAAATTTAAATTGGAGCTTGTTTCCCTATATATGTAGTAAGTATTATTTGAATAATTTTAATATATTATACTTTTAAATTTGTAAAAACAACAAATATAATAATAGCATATATATGTAAGATAAAAAATACTTTTTGTAAACTAAATAATAATTAGAAAAATTATAAAATTAAAAAACTAATAATATTACTGGAATTTTAAAATAAAATTATTAAAATTAACTTATAATATATTCATTTATTAAAAAACTCTCATATATTAATAATATATGAGAGGAGGGGCATATACTGTGAAAAAGACCTATGTATTAGATACTAACGTTATATTATATTCATCTTCAGCTATATTATCTTTTGGAAAAGGTAATGTAGTAATACCGGAGGTAGTTCTTGAGGAATTAGACAACTTTAAAAAGGATAAAAGTGACTTAGGCGAAAACGCGAGACATGCAGGAAGAATGATAGACGTCTTAAGAAAAAAAGGTTCTTTGATAGAAGGGGTTGAATTGCCTAATGGTGGAAAAATAAGAGTGGAGATGAACCATCATGAAACAGAGATACCACCTTCATGGAATAAATCAAAGGCAGATAATAGAATAATACAAGTGTGCAAAGGATTAAAAGAAAGCGGAGAAGAGGTTATATTAATAACTAAAGACATATTTGAAAGAATTAAAGCAGATACGGTGAATATAAAAAGTGAGGATTTTTATGATACAGAGGTGTCAGAAGATAAACAATATACAGGAAGAATTGAACTTTATATACCATCAAGTAAAATAGAAGAATTTTATAAAAATAGAGTTATAACTAAGGATGATTTTTTAGCATATGATGAAGAAAAAGAAGATTATTATAAGCCGGAGTTATATATTAATCAATTTATATTGATGCATGCAATGGAGAATTCAAGGCAGACTGCATTAGGACGATTTGATGGAAAAAATATAGTTCCACTTTATTATAAAGATGTAAAACCAATGGGGTTAAGTCCAAGAAATATAGGACAAAAATTTATGATAGAAGCATTATGTACAGATAGTTCCAAAGCACCATTAGTAATTATAAAGGGGCCAGCAGGAACGGCAAAAACATTATTTTCTTTAGCTGTAGGACTACAAAAAATTTTTGAGGAAAATAAAGGTGAATATAGAAGAATATTAGTCTGTAGACCAAATGTAACAATGGATGAGGAAATAGGTTTTTTACCTGGAACAGAAGAAGAAAAAATAGCTCCATTTATGAGACCTATATTAGATAATTTAGAAATATTAGTTGATTCTGATGAAGTTGAAAGGTACAAAAATGAAAAAGAACTTCAAGATAAAGTAAGAGAAATATTTGATCGTAGAATAATAGTAACAGAAGCAGTAGCTTATCTTAGAGGGAGATCTATAGTGAAAAATTGGGTTATTATAGATGAGGCTCAAAATTTATCACCTAAGCAGATTAAGGCTATAACAACAAGAATTGGTAGTGGTAGTAAATTAATTTTAGTAGGGGATCCAGACCAGATAGATCATCCTTTTATGAACTCTAGATCAAATGGGTTATGTTATGCATCAGAAAGAATGAAAGGTAGTGAACTTTGCTATCAAATAACTTTAAAATTTGATGAATGTGAGAGATCTCCATTAGCATTTGAAGCTGCTAAAAAGTTATAGTATAAAAAGTTCGATTACAAGATTTTTAAATTTTGTAATCGAATTTTAATTGATTTTTTTTTATTTCTACGATATTATATTAGTGTTTTACAATATTATTAAACATTGACTATATAATATTTTAAAAGGAAGATTATAATGGAAAAAAACAAAAACAAAAACAAGAACAAGTCTAAAAAGTCTAGAAAAGTTATAAAAAAGAAGAAAAAATTTAAGCGAGTAATTGGATTTTTAGTTTTTCAATTAATATTTACATGTTCAACAGCACCTTACATAGCGTATTACGGGCCATTTGAAAATGTTAGAAACACATTAGTTACCACAGCAATGACTACATTAAGTCACCAATGGATTGCCACCAAGTTTTTAAGTGAAGAAAAAATAAATGAAATTTTGAAGGAGCAGGCAATTACAACTTTAGCTCAAAATAAAAATGATAGTAGTGTCAAAGTAGAAAATAAAAATGACCAGACTATATTATTAGAAGAGGTTCAAACAAGTAAGTATAAGGGATATTTACTAACAATAAAGGACCCAACTAGAGTTAAAGTAGGATTTAGCTCAAAACTTAGCACAGAAGGAACTACAGAAGGACAATTAACAAGTGAAATAGCAATGAATAATAATGCTATTGCAGCCGTTAATGGTGGTGGTTTTACAGATGAAGCTACAGGGTCACTTTGGACAGGCACTGGAGGAATTCCTACAGGTATAATTATGAGTGGTGGAAAGACACATTTTAATGATATAGAAGATAATGACTTACAAAGAGAAGTTGTAGCTATAACTCAAGAAGGTGTATTACTTGTTGGGAAATATAGTTTTAATGAGCTTTTACAAAAAAATGTAACAGAGGCTGTAAGTTTTGGACCAGCATTAATTGTAGATGGACAAAAGGCAATAAACTCTGGTGACGGAGGATGGGGAATTGCCCCTAGAACTGCTATTGCGCAGAAAAGAGATGGAACAATATTATTGTTAGTAATAGATGGAAGGCAGGCTAATAGTTTAGGAGCCACACTAAAAGATGTACAAGACATACTATATGAATATGGGGCATGGAATGCAAGTAATTTAGATGGTGGATCATCATCAACAATGTTTTACAATGATGAAATTATAAACAGTCCATCAGATTCGTTAGGAGAAAGATCTGTTCCATCCGTTATATATGTAGAAAGATAGGACAAGGAGAAGTATATGAAAGCGATAAAAAAATTAACACTTTGGATAGTCATTTCTTTATTTGTTCAATTTTTGGGCTTTTATTATGTAGATAGTAAGTTTTTAAGCTCTGCTAGTAATGTAACTATAAAAAAAATAGAAGATTTTGATACAGATGAAAAAGAATATGAAGATGTTGATGTGAAAATATCTGATAATGCAAGTAAAATCCAATTTTCTCATAACTGTAAATATCTATCTTACATAGAAAAAAATCATTTATATGTAGAGGAAATAAAGTCAGAAAAAATAAAAAAAGTACAGTTAGAAGATAATTCAGAAATTAGTTATTATAAATGGTTACCGGATAGAGATAGAATGTTAATTGTAGAAAAAAACTCTGGATATAATGGAATAAAACTAATGGTATCCTCTTATGATGTAAAAAAGGATGAGAAAATATTAATTAAAGATTTTAAGGTTTATGATGAAAATATAGAAGTTAGCGATATAGAATTATCGACACTTACAGGACTTACATACATAAAAACTGTGGATAGTGATAATGTTAGTAGTATTTATAGAATTGATAGAATGGGAGAAGGCTCAAAGATTGAGACTGTACCTAAATATATAAGTAACATGTCATTACTAAGAACAGAAGATATTTTATATTATGAAGGTGAAGTATATAACAAAATATATTCATCTCAAGATAATAAGGAAATAAATATAGACGATGTGGACAAATTAACACTTCTAGGTACCGATAATGAAAAAAATATATATGTTGGTAGTTTGAAGAATGATTTGGTTGAAAGTATATATTATAAAACAATAGAAAGTAAACAAAATTTATCTGAAGAGACGGATGTAGAGAAGTTAGAAGATGAAAAAAATGAATTTGTTAATGATTATGAAAATGACTTTACACAAATAAAAATGACAAGCCCATCAAAAAGTGAAAATATATTTATAAATAGTGAAGGAAAAATTTATGTTCATGATAAAACAAGAAAAACTGTGACAAATGAAATAGATAAAAGTATTACAACATATAATGGTGAGTTTTTATCATTTAGAAATGATGGGATAATGGTTAAAAATGGACAAAATATTTCTGTAATAAAATATAAAAAATAATAATATATTTAATATTAGTTTATTTACAATAAGAGTAAGATGGTTAAATCTTACTCTTATTTTTAAATTCAACTGTAAGAACATAGTGAAAAGTACTTTGAATTATAGAATTTTAAAAAGTGCTATACATACATAAATAGGTGGCTAATTTTTTTTAGGTGATTATTGAAATGATTAATTATAATATGATAACATAAGAATAATTAGCTAAATGTTCAATAAAACTTGAAGGAAGGGGATGAAAATATGAAGGATGAATTATTGAGAATTGTACTAATGCTTCCAGCAATATTGGTAGCTATTACATTTCATGAATATGCTCACGCTAAAGTAGCAGTTATGTTAGGTGATGAAACTCCTAAATATCAAGGAAGATTAACTTTAAATCCATTTTCACATATGGATTTTTTAGGTTTTCTTATGATGATAATTATTGGTTTTGGATGGGCAAAACCTGTACAAACAAATCCTAGTGCACTTAAGAATTATTATAAGGATGATTTAAAAATATCAATAGCAGGACCTTTGGCAAACCTACTTTGTTCTATAATTTTTATGTTGCTTTTAGTATTGGTAATTAAATTACCTATAAAAAATGAAGATTTACACTTAATATTAAATACTATAGTATATAGGGTTTCATATTATAATTGTTTATGGATGTTTTTAAATTTAATACCTATACCAGGATTTGATGGGTTCCATATAATAAGGGATTTATTTCCTAAACAATTTTTAAAGATTCCTAATCAATTTTATAGATATCAAAATATAATTTTTATATTATTAATAATACCTATATTTGGAGGTAAATCTATATTTAGTTTTATAGTAGGTTATCCTACAGAAGTAGTTATGGAAGCAATAAGTAAATTAGCGTTCTCTATTTTATAGATAAAAGGATCGATTGCATAAATATTGTTATTGATCCTTTTTTATAAAATAATATAAATGAAAAATGACATTAAGATAAAAAAATAAGGAGAGATAAAATGAAAATAGCAGTAATAGGAAGTGCCAATGCAGATTTAGTAACTAAAACTAACAAATTACCTAAACCAGGAGAAACATTAATAGGAGAGAGTTTTTTTATAGGTGAAGGTGGAAAGGGTTTAAATCAAGCAGTTGCTGCATCACGAATAGGTGGAGATGTAAATTTTTTTGGAGCTATAGGAAAAGATACTCATGGAGAATTTTTATTAGAATCTATGAAAAAGAATAACCTAAAGGTAAAGAATATTAAAATTTGTGAACAAATTAAAACTGGAATAGCTAATATTATGTTATGCGATGGAGAAAATTCAATAGTTATAGTTGCAGGTGCTAATAGTAAGTGTAATATAGAATATATAAAGTCCATTAAAGAAAAAATATTAGAATGTGATATTATAGTACTTCAATTAGAAATACCTTTAGATACAGTAGAATTTATTATAAATCTTGCATATAAAAATAATAAAAAAATAATTTTAAATCCAGCACCAGCAATTAAACTTTCAAAAGAAATTGTAGACAAAGTAAGTTACATAATACCTAATGAGCATGAGTATAAAGTTGTATTAGATACAGAGAATGCTATGGAAAAAGAATTGAAAAAATATCCAAACAAACTTATAATAACTAATGGTGAAAATGGTGTTTGGTATTTTGACGGAAAAGAAGTAGTAAATATACCTGCAAAGAAGGTTAAGGTTATAGACACAACAGGAGCAGGAGATACTTTTGTAGGAACTTTTGCAGGTGCTATAGCTAATAAATTTGCATTAAAAGAAGCTATAGAGTTTGGTGTTAAGTGTTCGGGAATCTCAGTAACTAAATTAGGTGCACAAGGTGGTATGCCTTATTTGAAAGATTTGTAAAAATAAAATAATGGGATAAATTCTAAGGATTGTAACATAAGTTACAAACAATAATTAAGTAAAATGGTATAATAAAAGTAAATTTAATAAAACTAATAATAAGTTAAAAATATATTCTAAAGGAGTACTGTAAGATTATGAGTAGTCATTATGGTAATTTACAAAAAATAAGAGATGGAAAAAGAACATATGCTATTACTCCTCATATACCAGGTGGATTTTTAACTCCAAAAACTTTAATGAAAATTGCTATTGTTGCTGAAAAATATAATGGAGTTTTAAAAATAACATCAGGTCAAAGAATTATGATTACTAATTTGAAAGAAGATGACTTAAGTAGCATTTGGAACGAATTAGAAATGGAGCCAGCAGTTAAAAATCAATATTCAGTAAAAAATGTAGAAATGTGTCCTGCAGGATTTTGTAAAAGATCTAAGCATAATACTATAGGGTTAGGAATGAAAATTAGCAATGCATTTCACGGTGTTGACATGCCTAATAGAACTAAAATTGGAGTAGCAGGATGTAGAAATGCATGTGGTAGTGTGTATTCAAAAGATATTGGGGTGTTAACAGATTATAATGGGAAACTTATAGTTTCAGCAGGTGGATCCTCAGGATATCATCAAAGATTAGCTAATGTAATAAAATCAGAGCTTTCAGAGAATGAAGCTTTCGAATTAGTTAAATCCATATTAGATTATTATAAAGAAGAAGCTGAATTCGGTGAAAAGTTAGGATTTTTTATAGATAAAATAGGTGTTGAGAATTTTCGAAAAGCAGTTATAAATAAGGCAAATTTAGAATATACAAAAGAAAATAATATTATTTAAAATATAAGAACTCAGGATAAGTAGAAAAAAATTCACTACAGTATCCTGAGTCTTTTAGCGCTTTCCTTTTACTACAAGAACTATCACAAGAACTAGTACAGAAACAAGGGCAATTGTTCCTCCCGGTGCACAATTCATAATATAAGAAAGAAATAATCCGGATATTATATCTATAAATCCAAAAATTATAGATAATATCATAGTTTTCTTAAAGCCACTATGATATTGAAGAGCAGTAGCTACAGGTAGTGCAATCATAGAAGAGATTACTAAGATACCCATAACTCTAATGGAAACAGAAATAGTAGCTCCTACTAATAAAGCAAATATATAATTTATTTTAGTAACATTTATATTATTTATTGATGCACCTTCTTCATCAAAAGTTATATAAATAAGTTTATTATAAAGCTTATATAAGGTTATTATAGAAATGATGCTTAATATAAGCATAGTGAATAAGTCTTGTTTAGTTACTGTCAATATGCTTCCAAAAAGAAAAGAATTTATATTTGTGTTAGTTTTTCCACTACTAGATAAGGAAATCCCAATTCCCACACTTAGAGTTAATATTATAACTAAAATTAAATCTGCCTGTTTTTTATAATAATTTCGTAGAATTTCTATTAAGATAGCACAACAACTTGTAAATATAAAAGCACATAGTATAGGGTTAAAACCTGTTACCAGACCAATAGCTACACCAGCAAAAGAGCTATGAGCTAGTGTATCCCCCATCATAGAATAGCGTTTTAACACTAGAAAAACACCTACTAGAGGACAGAGTATAGATATAAATATAGCTGCAATAAATGCATTTTGCATGAATTCGTAATGAAACATTTTAATCCTCCAAAATAATAAAATTTATGTATAAATATTATACATTGTAAAGTTTATGATAAAAAATCAAGATTATCATTAGTTGAATGAAGTAGTGCGTTTCCATCTTTAACATATAAAATATGAGATGAATTTTTAATAGCCAGTTTAATGTTATGTTCTATAGATAAAATTGTTACTGATTCCTCTTTATTTAATTTTGTAATAATAGAGTACAAATCTTTTGTACTTTGTTCGTCTAATGCAGTAGAAGGTTCATCTAAAATTATCAAATCACTTTTACTTATTATTGCTCTTGCAATAAGGATTTTTTGTTGTTGACCTCCAGACAAACTACCAATTAAGCAATCCTTGAAATTATACATATTTACTGATTTTAAAGCATTGATTATGCAATCTTTATCTTTAATTTTAAGGACCTTTCTATGAACATCTAAAACCTCATAAACAGTTATAGGGAAACCAGCATTTAAGTTAGTTATTCTTTGAGGTACATAGGATATATTTTTACTACTTAAAGAAATAGAGCCCTTACTGGGCTTAATTAGATTTAAAATAAGTTTAATTAACGTTGTTTTTCCACTGCCATTTTCACCAATTATAGAAATATAACTACCACTTTTTATATTTAAATTTATATCCTTTAATAAATAATTTTTGTTACAGTTATATGAAAAGGATAATGAATCTATTGAAATCATAAAAAACCTCCAAACATCTTATTAAAAAAGACATAATTACTATAATTATATCCAAAATATGTAATAAAAAACGGAAAAGAAAAAATAAATTGAAAAATAATACTTTGATTGAATAAAAATAAATCTTTTGTACAAAATTTATAATGAATTTTTATTTAGGGTGTGTCTGAAAACTAATTAGTGCAAAAGATTTAAATTTTAGATATAATAATATCAAAAAAACTATGAGGTA
>NZ_LFRG01000189.1:0-579 GCF_001573875.1 Clostridium sp. ATCC 25772 | reverse complement strand
AATAGTTTGTGGGAAGTTATAAAAATGCTAGAAGAAAATAACGAACTGAAATTTAAAAATGACAGACATGTAATAGGCTCAAGTGAACTAGGATTTCTTAAGTTGATAGAAACGACTTACAGCAAGAAGCAGTTAGAGGGAAATATTAACTTAGCGTCAGAATGGGAGCTTGCAAGAAATCCTGTTACTTTTGAAGAAGTTTTAAATAGTAATAAAAAATGTAGGGTTGAACATGAATTAATAGACTCTGGCTTAGATGATGAAATAACTTCTAACGATAATGTAACTTTAGAGGATTATCAAACACTAAAAGAAGGGAATTATATGGAGCTTCACAACTTAATAAGTGTATTGCCTTGGATATTGAGTAATGAAGAATTTAAACAAGTTATCAAAGAAGGCAAATGGTATTTAGAAGATTAGGAGGAATAAAAATGGATTTAGTATTAATTTTAGTCTTATTGGGTTTACAAGCAACTTTGCTTATAATGAGTATAAATACTCTAAACAACAAATTAAATCGCTTAGAGGAGCAAATTAGAGCGAATGAGGTGCATATAGAAGGACAGGCACAGAGAA
>NZ_LFRG01000188.1:0-697 GCF_001573875.1 Clostridium sp. ATCC 25772 | reverse complement strand
ATTTATATGATAGTTTAATTAATATTTTATAATTTTTGTATTTATGTTTTATTATCTTATACTAACTCCTTCATTTTTTCTTTGTATATTTCAACAGTTTCATGATAATCCATTAAAATGCCATCTTCTTTGACAAAATTTTTAAAACCAATTGTTTCTCCTTTTAATCGTGGAAATAGAGAGAAGTGCAAGTGATTTCTTTTACCGTCACACAGTGTACACATATATACTTTTTCTGCCCCTATAATTTCTTTATGCAACTTTATAATTGCATTTGATATTTTTAATATATGAGTACCTAATTCAAGTGGCATTTCTGAAATATCCTCATAGTGTTCCTTCGCTACTATAGTTGTTTGACCAGTTGCTCGTGGAAATTTTTCGAATTGACATCTCACCTTATCATCTTCGTAAATAATCAAACCTTCTCCTGGGAATATCTCGTCTGTTTCAAAATTATAGCATCCAAAACATATGCCTTGCTCTTGTAATTCTTTTATTCGCTTAGACCTTTGTTTTAATTGCATTTTTTCGCTTTCTGATAATGCTTTAATATACAAATAAATCCCTCCATTGCCCTTTATTATTGTAATATAATGAGTCATGAAATATTTAATTAACTTACTTTCAAATTCTATTTTATATATTTATCATATAGATAATTTTTACATACTATTATTTTAATTTTTTTCATTAT
>NZ_LFRG01000187.1:0-580 GCF_001573875.1 Clostridium sp. ATCC 25772 | reverse complement strand
CTATAACTTTTGCTTTAGTTTTAACAACAGGAGTTTCTATTTCTATTTCCTCTAAAGGTAATTCTCTTGTTATTTCATATCCCATAAGCATTGTTATTTCTGTTAGAAGTTCTCTAAAATCTTTAGATCCTGTATTTTTATCCCTCATTAAAGTTAATTTGTGTTGTATTAATGGATGATCTGCAACTACTACTTTTTTCATTATGTAAGCCTCCTAATTTTTTTGTTCTATGTCATTTAACATATTTACTCTTCTTAAGTGTCTTTCACCTTCAAATTCAGTGTTTATCCACGCATCAACTATCTCAAGAGCTAGCCCTTTTCCAATTACTCTCTCTCCTAAAGAAAGCATGTTTGCATTATTATGTGCTTTTGACATTTTAGCTGAAAATGTATCTGAAACAACAGCACATCTAATACCTTTAACTTTGTTAGCTGCTAATGAGATTCCTATACCTGTGCCGCAACATAATATCCCATAGTCTACGTCCTTGCTAACAACCGCTTTGGCAACCTTTTCTCCATATATAGGATAATCAACTGAATCTACTCCATTTTCAGTTCCAAAGTCTACACATTC
>NZ_LFRG01000186.1:0-580 GCF_001573875.1 Clostridium sp. ATCC 25772 | reverse complement strand
AACTCCTTACTTCCCAATATATTTAAACAATTTCTTACATATAAGTAGAGGTACCGTATCAACAATAATAACATTCCAGACAATAGCTATGGTATTAGGATTTTCTGCTAATATATAATTAGATTGAGAGAACATTATTCCTACTATAATTCCTGGTATAACAAATAATATAGTTCCTATAAATACACATATCCATATTATAAAGTTCATCACTAATGCTTTTATAAATACATCAAAACCTGAAAATAAATCATTAAATTGTGTAGTTGAATCTTTACGTGCTAATTTAAGTGAAAATCTACTGATTCCAACTTGATAAACTTAGTCCAATCATAGATCCTTCTGTAGAGTTAGTTAATTCTACATTCGCTAATTGAAGAATAGCTGAATAACAAACAAAAACTAATATTGCTACAAGCCATCTTCCTTTTAGTTGATCTTTTGCACTACTTTTTAACTCTGCTCTTGTAAACATATTTACACCTCCATATTCAATTATTAATATTTATACCTTAAACTTGATTTACTAAACAATTATATACATATAATTAAAATTATTCCATATATAAATTTTTTATTA
>NZ_LFRG01000185.1:0-582 GCF_001573875.1 Clostridium sp. ATCC 25772 | reverse complement strand
CTCATCAAAACCAATACTTATTACTTTTATGAATTTATCTAAATTTATCGTATCCTCTCCCATAATCTCTACTATTTGGTCTAGTATATCAACAACAATCTCCCAAACCTGAGCATACTGATTAGCTAGATCTATTTCATTATTTTCTTTAAATTTATCAATCATTATTTGTATAGTGTTAGGTATATTTATATCTAATAAAAATTCATATATATATTTGCATATATCTTTTGCTTTATTTTTCCCTTTAAGTTTTTCTTGTAATTTAATTATAGGTTTTATTATTAAATCTTTAATCTCATTAACTCTGTTTATTATATCTATTTCATAGTCATTCTCATCTTCATTTAATTTATGATATACTCTATAGTTCCACTTTTCTTCAAACCATCTTTTCCCTTTTATTCCATTTGCCAAAACATAATTTTCTATTAGGCTAATATCTTCTATACTTATTCCTAAAAGACCACTTTTTAAATATCTAAACATAGTTTCATAGTTATATCTCCTATTTTGCATTTCTAATGCTGCTATTATCAAAACTATAATAGGATTACTTTTAGCTTCTTTTTTACTATCTAT
>NZ_LFRG01000184.1:0-582 GCF_001573875.1 Clostridium sp. ATCC 25772 | reverse complement strand
TATACTATGAATAATAATGAGTTATCTGAGATACAATGTGCTAATGCAGGTGATATAGTTGTTATGACTAAGGTAAACTCCTTGCAGACAGGAGATTTTATATCTATAAATAAAAATGATAAAGCAGATGAACAACTTAACTTCCCTAAACCTCAAATATATTTTGCATTACAAGCTAAAAATAAAGGTGATGAAGATAAAATTAGTGCTGTTTTAAGTAAAATATCAGAAGAAGATCCTACGATTACATGGAGCAGAAATGTGGAAACTAAACAAGTTTTAATTGGTGGGCAAGGTGAGCTTCATATAAATATAGTTAAAAATAAAATGAAAGAAAAATTTGGCCTAGATGTAGATTTAACAGATTTAAAAGTTGCATATAGAGAAACTATAAAAGGAAAAGCAGATGTTCAAGGTAAGCATAAAAAACAATCTGGAGGACATGGACAGTATGGCGATGTTAAGATAAGGTTCGAGTATTCTAAAAATGATTTTGAATTTGAAGAAGATATATTTGGAGGATCTGTTCCTAAACAATATATACCTGCAGTTGAGAAGGGAATAAGAGAATCTATGTCAAAA
>NZ_LFRG01000183.1:0-583 GCF_001573875.1 Clostridium sp. ATCC 25772 | reverse complement strand
TAATTTTTTTAGGAGGTATAGTATGGACGAAAGAATTTTAAATGAAAAGAAAAAATACGATAAAATGTACACAGACTTAGTATTTGCAGCAAATGATTTAAAGCAAATGTTAAGCGATGAAGAATTAAGAAAAAGAATTTTTATAAGAAAGTTAGATGATTTATCAGGGTATATAGCTTTTTTAAATGACTTGGAAAAAGAAGAAAAAAATGAAGATAAAAATATATTCTCTAAGTTGTTTAAAAAGAAAAATGATATAGAAGATGAAATACAATCTTATTTAACTAGAGATAAAAGAGAGTCTATAAATAAGTTAGACAAATGTAAAATGTATAAATTGTGTAAGTGAGTGCAATTTTAATAGATGTATAAATTGTAGAGAATTAGAGTACACGTATGATTGCGACAAGGAAAAATTTGTATTTACAAAATCTACAGATATAGTAACTTTATATAATGGGGATGAAGAATTCAAGTTTGATGTTAAGGGTTACTTAATAGAAATACAAGATGAATCTTTGAGAAGATATGTATATCTGGTAGATAGTAAAGATAAAGACAATCAACAGCTATTAGAGTATTT
>NZ_LFRG01000182.1:0-585 GCF_001573875.1 Clostridium sp. ATCC 25772 | reverse complement strand
AATATAGGTGCAAAAAGTATAAATAAACAACAAATAATTGGTTTTTCAGCTTCTGAAAATAAAAATGTAATTGATGAAAATTATAAAGCTATGAAAGAAAAAATTTTATCAGAAGTTAAGAATAGATTTAAACCAGAATTTATAAATAGGATTGATGATATAGTGGTTTTCCATAAATTAAATATAGATAATTTACATGAAATTTCTAAAATAATGCTTAGTAATTTAATAAGCAGATTAAATCAACTTAATATTAGCTTAGAAATTTCAGATGATGTTTTAAATCTTATATCTAAATATGGAATAGACTTAGAATATGGAGCTAGACCTTTAAAAAGGGCTATTCAAAAAGAAATAGAAGATGTATTAGCGGATATGATATTGAGTGAAGATATAAAAAAAGGAGATAATATAGTAGCTAAAGTTGTTGAAGAAAAAGTTATATTTGAAAATAAATGATTAAAAATGTAAAAAATTAATCTTAAAACTGCTTCTTTTATTGGAAATTACATTTAATTCTAAACTGATGATAAATGTAATTTCCGAGCTATGCATTTTATTAAAAACTATGATTTATAAGTATAC